>DASYTB010000226.1:0-7878 GCA_036002705.1 Verrucomicrobiia bacterium | reverse complement strand
AGGAGTGGAGGCTGCGCCGAGCCGTTCTGGAAATTCTCGCGGAGGAATTTTTTACAAAGCGAAGTTCGCGTCGAACGGAGTTTGGTCGCTATTTGAAGCAGCGCCCCGAGGCTGAGGACTACGCCAAATTCCGCGCTGCGTGTGAAAAAGCAAAGACGCCGTGGCGAACCTGGGCCGCCAATCCCCTCTCCTCTCGGAGGGGAGAGGGCCAGGGTGAGGAGTGCTCGTCGTCACCAGGCCTTACCTTCAAGGTGGAGGACTACGGTAAGCCGACCCTTTCAAGACGCGATTACGACGACAAAGCCAAAAACTTTCATCTCTACATCCAATGGATCGCTCAGCAGCAGATGGATCGAGTGCTGGCGGGTTGCCGCGAACGGAACGTAAAATTCTATCTCGACCTTCCTCTCGGCGTAAATCCAGATGGCTACGATGCCTGGCGTTACCACGATTTTTTCGCGGCCGAGACGAGCGCCGGAGCGCCACCCGACTCCTTCTTCACGAAGGGCCAGGATTGGGGCTTCGCCCCTCTGCATCCGCGCCGCATTCGCGAATTGCACTACACTTACGTGATCGATTATCTCCGCTTCCAAATGCGGCATACCGGGCTCCTTCGGATCGATCACGTGATGGGCTTGCATCGCCTGTGGTGGGTGCCGTGCGGCTATCCCGCCAGCGCGGGAGCTTATGTGCGATATCGAGCCGATGAGCTCTATGCGATCCTCTCGGTCGAATCTCATTTGCACCGAACGATGCTGGTCGGTGAAAATCTCGGCACCGTCCCGCCCGAAGTAAATAAAGCGATGGATCGCCACGGCGTGCGCCGCATGTATGTGCTCCAATACGAACAGCCGATGAAAGGCCCGCTTCAGGAACCCGAGCGCCAGGTCGTGGCCGGCGTTAACACGCATGACATGCCCACATTTGCCGCGCATTGGAAAGGCCTGGATATCTCTGATCGTCACGATCTCGGACTTATTCCCGACAAAGAAGTTCCCGTTCAAAAGCGGCGTCGCGCGCAATTGCGAAAAAATCTCGTCGCGTTTCTCCGTGAGAAAAAACTCATCACAAAACCCAATGCGAACCTCGAGCAGGTGCTCGCCGGAGTCCTGAAGTTTCTCGCCAAAAGTCCCGCTGAAACTGCTCTCAGCAATCTCGAGGACCTCTGGCTTGAGGAACGCTCCCAAAATGTTCCCGGCACTTCTTCAGAGCGTCCCAATTGGCGGCGCAAAACCTCCCTGTCGCTCGAAGAGTTAGCGGCCGATCCAAAAATTGCCGCGATTCTGAAGTTAATAAACGCCGAACGACATCGCTAGGTTTTTCCTTTTGCACATCGGGCGGGAACAAACGTTAGAGGTTGCACCGAGCAGGTCAGCGAAAAGCTTGAGGAGACGCACCGATCTTCACTAACGCAGGTCGAAGGTCACTGGGAAATCCGCATCCAAAGATCAGGGCAAAGAGTCACTTGAGCGGAGTTATCTTAACGAAGGGAAATGCCGGGGATTGTGGCATGTCTGACCTGCGGCCTCGTGCAGCAGGTTCAGGGTTCTGGTTCGGAAGCGCGACAGCCGAACGAGAACAGCGGCATTCGCGCTGGCCGCGCTGATCCTCTACTTCCCCGCAAACTATTACCCCACTGCAGGTGAGCCATTAATCCTTGTAGCGGCGTCTCGCGGGTGCCGCCCTTCTGAGTTAAGTTGAAACTGGATCTCTCGCGTTCCTCAAAAAAGAACTCTCTCGACAAATCCCGCCACCATCTCAGGAACTTTCGCCTGCCTTCTCACAATAACAATCAGCTCTCGCGAGAATTTCGGTTCCGTAAGAATCCGCTGAACCGGACGGCGATTGGGATAAAGGGCCAGCACGCGATGCGGCACGAGGCTGACTCCAATGCCTAAAGAGACAAGATTCGCAATCAGATCAAAGCTGTCGACCTGCATCGCGGCCTTCATTCGTAGTCCCTGTCGATCAAACCAGCCGCGCAATGTTTTCCCGGTATTTGTCTCTTCGTTAATCAGCAACCATCTTTTGCCTGCGAAAATCTCACGTAACTGCCGGGGTGAAACGGGGCTCTGCCCAGCTAAAAGTCTCGTCCGAGGCGGTGCAATGGCCACGAACTCATCGTTGAAACGGTGTTTGATTTCAACCCCGTGCGTGAGTTGTGGTGGCTTGGAAACAATGCCAGCATCCAATTCCCCACTTTCGACCGCCGCGATGATAAAAGCGCTCGACGCATGCGAAACCCGAAGCTGTACGCACGGAAAGTCTTTCTGAAATCCGCGGAAGAAACCGGGAAGATAGGCCAGTCCGACGCTTTGCGCGATCCCGACGCGCAACGTCTTTGGCTCCAGGTTAAAGCCCTTCTTTAATGCGCTGATCGCGTCGTTCAACTCCGACAAGATGCTCCCCGAACGCGCGTGCAGCGCCGCGCCCGCCGGCGTCAGACGAACGAAACGTGTCGTTCGGTCAAACAGCCGCACTCCGAGGCGCTCCTCCATTCCGCGGATCTGCCGCGTCATCGCGCTTTGAGTCAATCCGGCAGCGTGCCCTGCGCGCGTGAAGTTTTGGTGCTCCGCCACCAGATGGAAGAGCTGAAGCTCATACAAATCAAATGGACCCGTGGCGAGGAATTCATTCATTCCGCGCATCACTGTAACGACTCTTATGAATTTCACGCAATCACTGCGACAGCCGACGCTGCTCTTGTTATGCCAAATCGAAACGAAAAGAACTTCGGAAACGCGCCCGGCCCATTTTATGTCGATTCTTCCTGCACCGATTGCGACATGTGCCGTGTGATCGCGCCTGCGATTTTTAGGCGAAATGAGGAAATCGGCGCCAGCATCGCCTTTCACCAACCCGTAACTCCCGAGGAATTTGAGCAAGCGCACGAAGGAAAGAACTCCTGCCCCACCGAATCAATCGGTGATGACGGCCAGGACGCACAATAAGGGAGTACCAGAAGTAACCTTCAATCGCGGTACGAGCGTGTTCCACTTTCCTTGAGAAAGATAACGCGCGCGGCTAGACTGCTCGTTGATCGCCGACTCTGCGAACTCCCGGGAGCATAGAAGCGAATAAGACTGGCAGATTTCCGAGTTGTGCTTGCCTGGCGATGCCCCTATTAACACGGCAAATGAAAATCAAGATCGCTCATCTTTCGGCAAGAACTCTGGTTTCGACCGGCGCGTTCTATTGTGGAGCATATGTGGCCCTATTTGGCGGAGAACCCGCTCGCGGCGAAACGGTGACCAACGCTGTCCCGATGTGGGACGTTTCGGTGGCGGCAGGTGTGACCGTGACCAAGGGAAACAGTGATACGGAGCTATTCACCCTCACGGGGCGGGCGGATAAAAAATGGGATGCCAACGAGATTCACCTCGGGCTCGACGCGGCCTATGGAGAAGATCAGGGCGAGGAAAACAATGAAAGCGTTCGCGCTTTTGGCCAGTATAACCTCCTCTTTACCGAGCGCTGGTATGCCTACGCACGCGCCGAAGGCCTGCACGACGCGATTGCGGATGTAGAATACCGTTTCACGGTCGGTCCAGGTGTCGGTTATTACTTTATAAAGAATACGAATACGACCCTGAGCGTGGATGGAGGTCCGGCAATCGTCTTTGAAAAAGAAGGACCAGAGGAGCGGAGCTATTTCACCGTCCGTGTGGGAGAGAAATTCGAACATAAATTCAACGACCGGGTCCGGATCTGGGAAGCGGTCGAATTCCTGCCCCAGGTGGATCACTTTGAGAATTACCTCATCAATGCCGAAGCCGGAGTTGAATCGGGGTTATCAAAATCATGGGCTTTGCGGTTCGTGCTCCAGGATACCTACGACAACCGGCCCGCTCCCGGCCGAAAGGAAAACGATTTGAAGCTGGTCGCGGCGCTGGCGTGGAAGCTCCTCCATTGAGTCCGTCGTTTAGCCGAAACCATCCTCCGGATTCTTTTGCGAATGGACGACTAAAAAAATTTCTCCTTCCGGCCGGCGCCCGCTAGACTGTTGTCTCAATGTCACGGTTTTTATCGCGATTAATGAGAGACGGTCTGGGCGAAGGGCTGGCGCTTTTGGCGCTTTTGGCGGCGGGGGCGATGCAGCTTGCGCATGCGGACGATTGGCCGCAGTGGCGCGGGCCGGACCGAAACGGAATCTCGAAAGAGAGCGGCTGGCTTGATCATTGGCCGGATGAAGGACCGAAGATCACGTGGAAAGCGACGGTCGGTTTGGGCTTTTCCAGCTTCGTCACAAAGGCGGACCGCGTCTATACGATGGGGCATGGGCAGGATGTCGATACTGTTTTCTGCCTCGATACCGGGAGCGGCAAAGAAATCTGGAAACACAGTTATCCCGCCGAACTCGGCGACAAATATTTCCCCGGTGGCACGACGGGCTCGCCGACGTTGGACGGGAACCGCCTTTACACGCTCAGCCGTTGGGGGGACCTTTTCTGCTTCGAGGCGGCGAACGGGAAGATTCTTTGGAGCAAAAACATTCAGAAAGAAACCGGCATCCGCATCCCCGATTGGGGCTTCACGGGCGCGCCGTTCGTTTACAAAAACCTGCTTGTGTTGAATATCGGAGACGCCGGCATGGGCGTCGATAAGAATACGGGAAACGTGGTCTGGAAATCCGCCAATAAAAACGCGGGGTACTCAACTCCCCTGCCATTCTCGCAAGGAACCGAACCACTGGTCGTGATCGGCTCCGGACAATCCTACGTCGCGGTGAACCCGGAGAATGGGAAGGAAGCCTGGCGGGTCCGCTGGATGACCGAGTACGGGGTGAATGGCGCTGACCCGCTGATCTCGGGCGAAAAGATCTTGATTTCGACTGGTTACGGCAAAGGCGCTGGGTTGTTCGAATTGGCTCAGAATCCGCCGAAGGAGATTTGGAAATCGAAAGTTTTGCGCACCCAACTCAGCCCCGGCGTGATCAAAGACGGTTTTGTTTATGGGATGGACGGCGACACGGATGACGATGGACCGCTCAAGTGCATCGAACTGCAAACCGGCAAAGAGCGATGGTCCGAACCGAAGATGGGCACAGGCGGGCTGCTCATCGCGGATGGAAAGTTCATCGTGCTCAGTTCCCATGGCGAGTTGAGCGTCGCGCCGGTTTCTCCGGACGCTTTCAAGCCGACCGCCCGCGCCCAGGTGCTCGGCGGAAAATGTTGGACCGCGCCGGTCCTGTCGAACGGCCGGGTTTATTGCCGTAATTCGCGAGGTGACATCGCCTGCGTGGACCTTCGAGGAGGAAAATGAAGCTTCAAACCGCAGGAGAAAGAGCATGAGTCCCGGATTTTCTATGGAACGTAATATCAATCGGCGCAAATTCCTCAGAACCACTGCCGTCGCGGCCGCGAGCACTTTCGCGGCGGCTCCATTCGTCCGCGCGGAAGAGAGCAATCACACTTATCGGACCGCGCTGATTGGCTCGGGTTGGTGGGGCAAGAACATTTTGAAGGAGGCCATGGGCAGCAAACGCTGCAAGATTGTCGCTCTCGCGGATGTCGATTCCAACGTCCTCGAAATCGCCGCGGACCAGGTGAATGACCTTAATGGCGATTCTCCAAAAAAATACGGCGATTTCCGAGAGTTGCTCGCGAAAGAAAGGCCGGAGATCGTGATCATCGCCACGCCCGACCACTGGCATGCGCTGATCACGATCCAAGCGCTAAAAGCCGGGGCGCATGTTTTTGTCGAGAAGCCCACGGGGCACTCGGTGAACGAAAGCCGGGCAATGCTGAAGACGGCGCGTGAGGCAGGCCCCGTCGTGCAGGTGGGTTTGCATCGACGGATTGGTCCGCACCATGTCAGCGCGATGAAGTTCCTCAAATCCGGACAGGTCGGGGACGTTGGCATGGTCCGCCTTTTCGCCTACAGCGGCGGCGGCAAGGAGAAACCGACTCCGAATGAAGATGCGCCCGACGGGATGAATTGGGAGATGTGGTGCGGCCCCTCACCGCTTCGTCCCTTCAACAAAAAGCTGCACCCGGGTGGGTGGCGCAATTTTCTCGATTACGGCAATGGGACGCTCGGTGACTGGGGTGTCCACTGGCTGGATCAGGTGCTTTGGTGGACGGAAGAGAAATATCCCAGGCGAGTTTTCTGTTCCGGGGGGCGCAGTGTTCGCGGGGAGCCGGTGAACGACAGTCGCGGCCAAACCTCCGACGCGCCGGACCATCAAGTGGCGACGTACGAATTTGAAAACTTCACTTGTGTGTGGGAGCACCGGCAATTCGCCGAGAACGGGCCGGAAAAGCATTCCATCGGCGCCTGCTTTTATGGGACAAACGGAACCCTCCATATTGGATGGCGCGACGGCTGGACTTTTTATCCGACGCATCGCGGCCAAACGATCCACGAGGACTCCCAACTCCAGGAGCCTGACGGCCACAATCTCAAACTTCTCTGGACGGATTTTTTGAAAGCCATTGACCGGCGTGAGCCACCGGTGAGCGGAATTGAGATCGGTCATCGCGCCTCCGTTCTGCCCTTGCTCGGGATGATCTCGTGGCGTACCGGGCGGAGCATCGAGTGGAATGGGGCGAAAGAGGAGATTGTGAACGACCCGGAAGCGGCGAAGCTCCTCAGCGCGAATTTCCGCGCGCCCTGGGTTTATCCCGCCGCCTGACGCGATGCTTTGGCGCAAGGTCACATTGGTTGGCGTCGGCTTGCTGGGCGGTTCGCTGGGGCTCGCTTTAAAAAAGCGCGGACTGGCGGCGCTGGTCGAGGGTTACGTGCGCCGGGAAGCCACCATCCAGGAAGCGCTCGCTTGCGGCGCGGTTGATCACGCGAGCACTGACCTCGAAAAGGCCGTGCGCGGCGCGAATCTCATTGTCCTCTGCACTCCGCTCGCTCAAATGATTCCGCTCGCCCACCGCTTTGCCTCGCAGGTCGTCCCGGGAGTGGTGGTTACCGACGTGGGGAGCGTAAAAGCGCCGCTCGTCGCCGAACTCGAACCTCTTTTTAGCAAGCATCGCGCGACCTTCGTGGGCAGCCATCCGATGGCCGGTTCGGCAAAAATGGGCGTGAGTGCCGCCCGCGCGGATCTCTTCGAAGGCGCGGCCTGCGTGGTCACTCCGAGCCGCTACGCCGATCCCAATAGTGATGATGCGACCCCCGTCATCCTGATCGAATCGCTCTGGCGCGGCGTTGGGGCCTTCCCGATGCGGCTGAGTCCTGAGCAACATGACGAGGTGGTCGCGCGATCCAGCCACCTTCCTCACGTTCTGGCGGCGCACCTTGCCTCGTATGTGCTGGACCCGAAAGAGCCGTATCAGCAGGCGCGCCTTTGCGCGAACGGCTTTCGCGACAGCACGCGCATCGCCTCCGGTTCTCCGGAAATGTGGCGCGACATCGTGATGATGAATCGGGGGGCGGTCTCCGGCGCGCTCAAGGAGTTCTCGACTTATTTGCGGGAATTCGAGGCCGTACTCGAAAGAAACAGCGCGGCCGAGATTCAGGAATTCTTTGAAAAGGCCAAGACGCTTCGCGACGCGTGGAAAGCGCGCTGCGCCTCATCGGCCGAATAGATTCAATGCCGCTGCCGGACCTCATCGAGATTCATCCGCTGGTCGCGCCGGTGCGTGCTTCGATCACCGTACCGGGTTCAAAAAGTATCACGAACCGCGCTCTCGTCCTCGCCGCGCTCGGTCAAGGGCAAACGCAACTTCGGCATGCGCTCTGGAGCGAAGACACGCAGGTGATGGTCGATTGCCTCAGGCGTCTCGGATTCGCGGTCGAAATTCAGGCGGATGAAACAGAGCCAAGCAATCGCCACATTACAGTTCAGGGGCTCAATGGGCTCATTCCCAACGCGGGGAGGAAGGAGCGTCCGCTCGAATTATTTGTGGGCAATGCCGGCACGGCCGCGCG
>DASYTB010000225.1:0-8869 GCA_036002705.1 Verrucomicrobiia bacterium | reverse complement strand
TGAGCGTGCCGGGTTCGCATTCGAAGGTGACTTCCTCAACTTCATCCCAGGGAAGAAAGCTCTTCATGCCGTCGGTCAGATACTTGAGTTGATCAACGGAAAGATAGGAGGGAGTGCCGCCGCCGAAATAAACGAAGTTGGGTTTGCGTCCGCCGACGAACGGCTTTTTTGCGTAGAGAGACAATTCTTTCAGCGCGGCATCGATATAACCGCGAATCGCCGCGGAATCTTTATCGGTATAAACCTTGAAGTAGCAGAAATGGCAGCGTTTTCGACAGAAGGGAATGTGCAGATAGAGGCCGAGGGGATTCCCGCGACGGGGCGGGCGTTCGAGCGCGCGCTGGAAATCGGGGAGGAGTTCCGGTTTCCAAAAGGAGAAGGGCGGGTAATTTGAAACAAAATAATTCCCGACGGTGGTTTGCTTCTCGATGGCGGGCGCGGCGGCCGATTTTTCAGGTGGTGGCAAAACAACTGTGCTCATTCGATTACTTCTTTCCTCCTCCGAAAGCGTAGACATTTCCGTCTTGCGAACCTATCACCAACATTCCATCGGCCAGGGCCGGAGAAGCGGCGATGGCCTGGCCGATTTCGTACTTCCAGATGTTCTTCCCGTCGGCGAGGGCGAGGATGTAAAGGCGGCCATCATCCGAGCCGACAACGACGCGATCGCCGTAAACCACCGGCGAGCTATCGACTTTCCCCTGAGTGCTGAAGGACCAGACTTCTTCGCCGGAGTCCTTCATCACGCAATGTAACTTCTTGTCGCGCCCGCCGAAAATCACGCGATCCGCAGTGAGCGCGGGCGAGGAGAAATAAGGGAAGGCCCGATCCTTGTATCGCCAGACGATGTTCCCCGCCTCGAGATCAGCACAGAGAAATTCGTTATCGTAGTGCCCGATATAGAAACGGTTTTTCTCGAGCGCGCCCGAACCAGCAATGTAGGCGCCGGCCTCGACCTCCTTGATCTTTTGGCCGTCTTTCAGCGAGACAATATGAAGCAGCGCGTCGCAGCCGCCGAAAACGGTTTTGCCTTCGGCCACCGCAGGTGTTCCGTTAATGTAATTGCCGGTTTCGAACGTCCAATTGGTTTTGCCGGATTTAGCGTCCAGGCAATAGAGCTTAAAATCGTAGCTGCCGGCGAGAATCCACTTCGATTTGCCATCGGGCGAAGCGACCCAGTTCGGGCCCCCGAGAATCTTATCATCGGTTTTGTACTTCCAGGCCTGTTTCCCCGAACTCGCATCCACCGCGTAAAGGCCGCCATCCCCCGAACCAAAATAAACCAATCCATCCAAAATGAGGGGAGAAGATTTGACTTCGGCCTCGCTGGGGAAAGTCCAAAGCTTCTTGCCGCTTTTCAAGTCGATGCAGTGGAGGTTCTTGTCATCGCTCCCCACGTAAACCTTGCCGCCGGCGATAGCTGCGGATGATTCCACAGCTCCAGCAGTCTTGTAAGTCCAGGCGAGTGAAGGTTTATCCGGTAACGTCGCGGGCGAAATCCCAGTGAGACCGGGGTTGCCGCGAAACATTGGCCACGCATCCCGCGTTGCCGCTTCCTGAGCAAAAATGGAACCGGAAAAAACCAGACCAACCGCGGAGGCGGCGAGCCATGCATAAAAACGGCAATGTTTGCGCTCCATGTAAACCGCTGGCATACCGCCTCTTGGCAGTATAAGAGCAAATATCGTCCACCCTTCCGGTGTTATCAACAGAATAATACGAATACGTATTAAATTTTATTCAACGGCAGGATGCCGCCTCGCGGCTGGGCGGCCTTACATGAAAGTGCGGATTGGAAAACTGGGAGAGGACATCTCGGGAGAAGTCAGGCTCGAATTGCTGAGAGCACTTCGGCAGCGTGTTGCTCCGGCTTCACTTCCGGCCAGATCTTTGCGATGCGTCCGTCCGAACCGATGAGAAAAGTCACGCGATGCGTTCCCATGCATTTTCTCCCCATAAATGATTTTTTGGCCCCAAACGCCATAAGCCTCGACGATCTTTTTTTCCTCATCGCTAAGCAGCGGAAACGGAAGATTGAACTTATCCACGAATTTCTGGTGTGACTTGACGGGATCGGTGCTCACACCCAATACGACTGCGCCCGCTTTTTTAAAATCCGCGTAAGCATCGCGAAAAGCGCACGCCTCTTTCGTGCAGCCCGGCGTATCGTCCTTCGGATAAAAATACAGGACGACCGGTTTGCCCTTGAAATCTTTCAATGAAACCCGCTCGCCCGCATTCGTGAGCACCGAAAAATCCGGGGCTTTGTCGCCCTCCGTGAGTTGCAATTCCACTTTCCCAGCCATTTTCAAAGACGTAACCACAGAGAGCCGTGCCTGCAAAGCCTGTTCTGCTCGTGCGGTCGCCGCCGCTTTCGCTCTGAGATTTAGCTCGTCCACCCGGCGGCGAAATGCGACACCTCAATCAACCACGCGCCGAGCATGGCATCAAAACGTTCAGCTTTATGGAAATGGCTGGTTTGCGGGTTGCTCCTGCTCGCATCGGCGATTAATTACATGGATCGCCAAACCCTGGCGAACACCGCCCCGCGCATCACCGCCCAGTTCGCGCTTAAACAGGAGCAGTACGGAAATCTCGAGCTTGGCTTCGGCTGGGCCTTCGCGGCAGGATCAATCTTGTTCGGTTTGCTCGCGGACAAAATCCCGCTGCGCTGGATGTACCCAGCCGTTCTGCTCCTCTGGTCCGCGGCGGGAGTCGCCACCGGGCTGATCCGCACTTATCCTGGGTTGCTCGCCTGCCGTGTCGCGCTCGGTTTTTTCGAAGCGGGTCATTGGCCCTGCGCGGTAAAAACAACCCAGTATCTGCTCGCACCCAGTGACCGTTCCATGGGCAATAGCGTCCTGCAGAGTGGCACCTCCATCGGCGCGGTGATTACACCCTTGATTCTCAGCGCGCTTCTTACCCCGGAACTCGGCAGTTGGCGCTTTGCCTTTCAAGCCGTCGGCCTCCTCGGCCTCTTATGGATCGTGCTGTGGTTCACCCTCATTGGGAAAGAAGACCTCAAAGCAGCCGCCGTTCCATCATCCCCTTTCCCCCGCGAGGAAAAGGGCGAGGCGGAGGGGGCAGACGCCGAGCCGGATTCTGCCTCAACTTCCGCCCGGGCGCCCTTTTGGAAACTGATATTCACCCGCCGCATGCTCATCGTCATTCTCGTCATCGCGCTGATCAACACCTCATGGCAACTCATTCGCGCCTGGCTCCCAAAAATTCTCGTCGAAGGCCGCGGCTACACCGAAAAAGAGATGCTCTATTTCAACTCCGTTTTTTATGTTGCCACTGACCTGGGATGCATCGGTGCGGGCTTTCTCACACTCTTTTTTCACCGCTTCAATTTCTCCGTCGTCTCCGCCCGCAAACTCACATTCTTCCTCTGTTCGCTTCTCAGCGCTCTTACGCTCGCGGCTGCCTTTCTCCCAAAAAGCGTTCTCTTTCTGGCACTTATTCTACTCGTCGGCGCCGGGGCTCTTGGTGTTTTCCCCGTTTACCACGCCTTCACCCAGGACATCTCTCCTCATCACCAGGGAAAAGTGACCGGCATCGGCGGCATCGCCGGATGGATCCTCTCTCCCGCCCAAAAATATTATGGCCGTCTCGTCGATAAAACCGGCTCGTTCGATCTTGGATTCGCCGTGGCCGGCTGCCTGCCCTTCCTCGCGTTCGTCGTTCTCGGGCTGTTCTGGAAAGAAAACCCTGTAACCCGTCAGCCATCGAGAAACCGGAGCACACCCGCCGAATCCACGCCTTAAGCCTGTTGCGCAAGTCTGTCCCGCAGGTGGAAGAATCATCGCCATGATGACCAAAATCGTCCCTGCGGAGCCGGAATCGTCTATTCGGATGAGTATCACGAAGATCTCGCGCCGCCAAGGCGCGCCTTTCCCCCGAAAGGGCGGAGAAGGAATTGCGCTGGTATCGCGACGATTTCAACACCCCGGACGACCTCGGAACGTGGCCCCACGAACTCGACGGTGGCGTCCGCAATCCTTAATCGAAGTTCAATTGTGAAAAAAGCCCGGTAAGCAACCACCAGTGGCCTGGTCCAATACAACGCAAGAGATCGACGCCAAGGGGCATAGCTTTTTCCGCGTTCGACCGCATAACCCAAAAAGCCCAAAAAGCTTTTGCTTTGTACACTCACTGGTGAGAGTCTAATGTTCGCTCGGTCGAGACATCATGCGGAAACAGTCATCATCTCGGAGCGGCTTTACGCTCATTGAACTTCTGGTTGTCATTGCGATCATCGCGATTTTGGCCAGTTTGCTTTTGCCTGCGCTGGCCAAAGCAAAGACGAAAGCTCAGGGAATAAAATGCCTCAATAATCTGAAGCAATTGCAATTGGTGTGGCACCTCTACGCTAACGATTTTAATGATCGACTGCCGACTTCCGGCTATACGAAACCTCTCGAACCCACCGCATGGGTGGATGGCTGGCTGGATTTCAACGGCAGTAATCCAGATAACACCAACACGACGGCCCTGAAGGATCCAACGAAAACTAAATTTGCCTACAATCTGACCGCTGTGGAGGTTTATAGGTGCCCGGCGGACCTCAGTACGGTAAAGATCGGCGGCAAGTCGTACCCACGCGTGCGGAGCATGAGCATGAGCCAGGCCTTCGGTCCGGGTGATTGGCTGGACCCCGGCGGGTTTGGGGTGAACCCCAGCACGCACAAGTACCGCGTCTATTACAAAGCGAGCGACATCGTCGATCCGTCCCCCGCTTCGTGTTACGTCCTGTTAGACGAACATCCAGATGGGATCAATGCGGGTGGATTCGCCAATATGATGGTCGAGAGCCCGGCGGCCGCGCGAATCATTGATTTTCCCGCGAGTTATCATAACGGGGCCGCTGGCATCTCTTTTGCGGACGCGCACGCCGAAATCCGTAAATGGATCGATCCGAGGACCAAACCTGCCCCTAAATATAACGGAAATCTGACGCTGAATGTCGCCTCGGCAAATAATCTGGATATGATCTGGCTTTCGGATCGAACTTCAAGCCGGTTGAAATAAGAGGCCCTATGCCTCGCGGCAGATGATTGGCGAGGTCGCAGGTTCACGGACGCAAGCCCTGCCTGCGCAAATGGCCGCGCAGTCATTGCAGCTCTGCCGGGCTGAGAGGCAAGGCGAATATAGGACCGGGCGACCGGGCCGGGCGCCGCTAAACAGCAAACGGACACGGCGGTAACGGCAATTTGTTGAGTTTGGTGATGCGAGGCTCTGCCGAGCCTCTTCCCCATTGAGCCATTCAGGAAGAAGCTGCTCGGCGGAGTCTCGCACCGCCAAGACGGTTCCTTGGTAGCCTTGAATAGCCTTGCCACCGGAGGGAGTTTTTAGAAAAATCCTTTTGGCAATTTGGCGTGAGGGTTTAAGCTATCTTTTCGCGCGTCTGGCATTTATGACTCGGATTGTTTGTATTCTTCTCTTTTGCGGCGGGACGACTCTGTCGTTCGGAAAGCTGGCGCCTGATCTATTGGAAAAACTGCCTCCGGCCGCGCAGCGCGACGTTGATTTTTCCCGCGATATCAAACCGATCTTCGATGCCAGTTGCATCAAGTGCCATGGACGAGGCAGAGCCAAGGGAGGGTTTGCCATCGATAATCGCGAGACGGTTTTGAAGGGCGGCGATAACGGCCCGGTCGCGATCCCCGGGAAGGGCGGCGAAAGCATGATTGTCGAAATGGTCTCAGGCCTCGATCCGGACAACGTCATGCCGCAAAAGGGTTCGAAGCTCTCGCCGGAGCAGGTGGGTTTGCTGCGCAAATGGATTGACCAGAACCTTCCGTGGGACCCGACGGTCACTTTCGGGCGGCTGCCGCCCAAAAACCTCCATCCGCGCAAGCCAGAACTGCCGGAGGCTGCCGGTGTCGCCAACCCCGTGGACCGGTTTGTTTATTCTTATTTCGAAAGCCATCAGCTAAAGCCAGCGGACGTAGTCGAGGACCGCGTTTTCGCGCGGCGGGCTTTCCTGGACGTGATTGGTTTGCTGCCCACGCCTGCGGAAATAGAGAGGTTCCTCAACGAGGCCTCGGCCGATAAGCGCGAGAAGCTGATTAAAGAATTGCTCGGGCGAAACTTCGATTACGCGCAACATTGGCTCACCTTTTGGAACGACGCGTTGCGGAATGATTACAAAGGGACGGGGTATATCGATGGCGGACGGAAACAGATCACGAGCTGGCTTTTTTCTTCATTAGTCACGAACAAACCGTATAACCAGTTTGTCGGCGAACTGCTTAATCCGAAATCCGAGGCAGAGGGTTTCACCAAAGGGATCGTCTGGCGCGGCGTGGTCAATGCAAGCCAAACACCGCAAATGCAGGCGGCGCAAAATATTTCACAGGTGTTCATGGGCGTGAATCTGAAATGCGCCTCCTGCCACGACAGTTTCATTAATGACTGGACGCTCGCGGATTCCTACGGGCTGGCGAGCATCTATGCGGATGGCCCGCTGGAGATGTACAAGTGCGACGCGCCGACGGGGAAAAAAGCCGCGATGCGCTTTCTTTATCCCGATCTGGGCAACGTTGAGAGCGATGTGCCCAAAGATCAGCGGCTGAAGAAGCTCGCGGAAATTGTCACTTGCGAACAAAATGGGCGGCTCACGCGCACGATTGTCAATCGACTCTGGGCCAGATTGATGGGCCGCGGCCTGGTCGAGCCGGTTGATGATATGGATGCTCCGGCCTGGAACCAGGATTTGCTTGACTGGCTGGCCGCCAATCTCGCGGAAAACAATTACGATCTGAAACATACGATCGCGTTGATTTTAAATTCGCATGCTTATCAACTGCCGGCCATCGCGGTTCCCGAGAACCAGCCCAGGGATTTCGTTTTTAAGGGGCCGCTCATCCGCCGGCTTTCCGCGGAGCAATTCATCGATGCAGTTGCCGAATTGACCGGCGTTTGGAGCCGCTCTGCCGGCGCGAAACCGAACTTCGCCGCGCTTTCCGGCAAGGCGCTCAAGGCGGACTTCAGCGATGAACCTGCCCAACCGAAATGGATCTGGAGTCACGAACGCGCTGCCAGCAAGGCCGATCCCAATACGATTTATTTCCGAAGATTTGTCGATCTCTCGGAAAAACCGGAGGAAGCGACTTTCATCGTCTCGTGCGATAACAGTTTCAAGCTGTACGTCAACGGCAAGGAAGCTGGTTCGGGCAAGGATCACACCAAGCCCTCTGTTATCGACGTGACGAAGCATTTGCGGGAGGGCATCAATTTAATCGCCGTCGCTGCCCGCAATTGGCCGGGCGCGCCGGATAAACCGGAAGACGATCAGGCGAACCCGGCGGGCCTTTGGCTTTATGGGCATATTCGCGGCCCAAATCCCAAAAACAAGGACGGGGACGGCGAGAAACAGGCGCCAAAGGTCATGGACTTTGGCACGGATTCGACTTGGCTCTGGATGGTCGATGCGCCGGAGAATTGGTTCAAGCCCGACTTTGCCGCTGCTCACTGGAACCGCGCGGCCGAATTAGGCGAATCCGATATCGCTCCCTGGAAACTCGGGAGCACTCTCGCGGAAAGCACCGCGAACCTGGACTACTTCCAGCGAGTGCGTGCCTCGCTGGCGAACAACGATGCGCTCATGACAGCCCTGGGCCGTCCCAATCGCGAGCAGGTCGTGACGACTCGCCCTTCCGCAGCGACAACTCTGCAGGCGCTTGAATTGACCAATGGTCCGACGCTCGCGGAGGAGTTGAAAAGCGCAGGCGATGAGATTTCTCGGCAGGAGATAGAAGCCGATCATCTGGTGACAAAGCTTTACGAAAAGGCCTTCGGCCGTAAACCCACGGATTCGGAGCTGGCACTTTCGAAGGAAATGGTGGGTTCGCCCGTCAAATCCGAAGGAGTCGAGGATCTACTCTGGGCCATGACCATGCTGCCGGAGTTTCAATTGATTTACTGAAGCTGTGATTATGAAGAGTACCTGGTCACGAAGAGATTTTTTGAAAACAGCCAGCGCCGCGACGCTGTCCGCATTGGCCGCGCCCTATTCGCGCTCGATTTTTGCCGCGGAATCCCCGGAACTCCGCGCGACGGCTGATTCCGTTATTGTCCTCTGGATGGGCGGTGGGATGGCGACGACGGAGACTTTCGATCCGAAGCGTTATGCGCCGTTCGAAAAGGGAATGGATCCGAAGACGGTCCTGAGCACGTTTCCGAGCATTGATACGGCGGTGGACAACATCAAGTTTTCCGAGGGACTCGAGCAAATGGCCTCGATCATGGATCGCGGGACTCTTATTCGCAGTTACACTGCGGGCGATCTTGGGTTTATTCTCCACTCCCGGCACCAATTCCAGTGGCACACGGGATATGCGCCGCCGCAAACGGTGGCCGCGCCGCACATTGGCGCGATCATCTCGCGCACGCTCGGGCCGCTCAATGCCGCGATGCCGGCATTCATCGATATCGGCCAGCGATTCGATGTTGGCGAAGGCGAGGAGTTGAAGTCGTTTCATTCCGCCGGATTTTACGGGAGCGATTATGGTCCCTTCATTATTTCAAATCCGGAGCAGGCCGTGGAAGCGGTCCGCCCGCCTGCCGGGATGAGTCCGTCGCGTTTCGAAAGCCGGGAAAAATTTTATCAAAAACTTCTCGCGCAAAGTCCCGTCGGCGGGTTTGGCAGTGATTACCAGAAAGAGTCGCTGCTCCGCTCGATGGATAAAGCGCACATGCTGCTTAGTTCCCCCGCGGCCAAGGCCTTCGATCTCGCGCTTGAACCGAAAGAAAGCTACGACAAATACAATACTGGACGGTTCGGCCTCGGCTGCCTGCTGGCCCGGCGTTTGGTGGAAGAAGGGGCGCGCTTTGTCGAAGTGACGACCGAGTACGTCCCATTCCT
>DASYTB010000224.1:0-3031 GCA_036002705.1 Verrucomicrobiia bacterium | reverse complement strand
GTTTTTCGGCTCGGTTTCCGCCCGCGGCGAGGCTGAAAGGGAAGAATTCTTAAGCCCTTACCCGTTGTATCGCCTCGATTTTCGAGCGCACATGCAATTTGCGATAGATCCGCTGGATATGGCTGCGGACGGTTCCCTGACTGATGCCCAAAGTGTCCGCCACTTCCTTGTAAAGGAAGCCGAGCGAGATCAGGTGCAGGACTTCGCCCTCGCGCTCGGATAACTCGGAGAGTGGATTGATTTCTTTCCGGGGCGCAGGGGCGGTCACCGGAACATTCGTCGTTTTCCAGGCGTCGATCACCTGGCGGGCCACCTGGCTGGACATGGGAGAGCCACCCGTGACTATTTCATGAATCGCGTCGACGAGTTTGACGGGTGGTGTGGCCTTGAGCAGATAGCCGGTGGCGCCAGCGCGAAGGGCGGCGAAAATGGTTTCGTAATCTTCCAGAACCGTGAGCATGAGAAACTGAGTTTCTGGAAGCAGCGGATGCATTTTGGCCACAAATTCGACACCGCTCATGACCGGCAGGTTGATATCGCACAGAATGACATTCGGCTGAAACGAAGCGAACGCAGGAATTGCCTCCTCCGCGCTGCCGCAGGCCGCCACGCAGTGTAATCCCGGTGTGTGGTTAACGATGAAGGCCAGGCCCTGGCGCGTGGCCAAAGAGTCCTCCAGAATTCCCACCGTGATTGATTCTTTCGGAAGCATTAGGCAAGCTATCGGCAAAGGGGCGATGAGGTCAGTACGATGAAATACGTACATTCGCATTCATCTTTTCGCGGACCCCGCAGGGCGCAGAATGTGTTCTCGCAGGGGAACTGAAATCCGAATGGCCGTGCCGCGGCCGGGTTCGGAAACGATCTCGCACTCGCCGTGAAGGTCCAGCGCGCGTTTTTTCATGCTGTCCAAGCCCGTGCTCGTGAGCATTCGTTCGTTTTTTGTAAAGCCTTTGCCGTTGTCCGTGATGCTCATTTGGAATATGGCGGAATCGCCCGCGAGCTGAATGAAAACGAGGGACGCTGAGGAATGTTTTAGAGCATTGGCCAGAGCCTCCTTAACGAAATAAAACAGATTACCCCGAAATTCAGAACTCACATGAATTTCCTCCCAATCGGGCGCTTCGAAACGCACCTCGACGCTATCGGGAAAGGACTTAGCGGCATATTCGCGCATATAGGCGGTGAGACCCGCTAAGGTGTCAAATTTCGGATTGGTGGACCAGATGATCTGGCTCATGTTCTCGACGGCGCCGCGCGCGAGCCGCGAGAGCTTCTCGATTTCCTTTTCGATATCCTTCTCTCCAGCGTCGCCTTCCGCCAAGTGAGCCCGAGCAAGTTCGCTCGCCATGGCGATTTGCGTGAGGCTGGCGCCAATGTCATCGTGAAGATCGCGCGCGATTCTCGACCGCTCCCGGCCCAGCGCCGCTTCTTGCTCGAGCCTGGTGATGCGTCGATTCAATCTTGCGCGATAGCCCTGAAGCCCGCCAAACGCGCTGGCAAAAACGAGTCCGCAGAAGCCGTAAAAAGACCAGGTCTGATAAAAAAACGGGGCGAGATAAAAATCGATCTCAGCGGGAACGGTATTCCAGACGCCATAGCAGTTCGCGGCAGTAACCTGGAATCGATAGTGGCCCGGTGGTAAATCCTCAAGCTCAACGAAGCGCTGGCTGCCCGTATCGGTCCAGCTAGCGTCACGATCGGCCATGCGGTAACGAAATCCGGGCCGATCCGGCGCGGCGAATGTGCCTGCGGCAAAGCGGATGCTTAGGGATCGCCCGCCTCCAGGCGGGATGATGATTTCGGTCTGCTTTTTCGAGATTCCTGTGAACTCGGTTAGATGTCCTGGATCGAGAAAGGGCTTTCGGGGGTCAAACCGAGGGAAGTTGTTCACGACCGACCTTCCATTCGCGCGAACCTCCTGCAGAACAACGGGAGCGGGAAGATCGTCCCATTGACACTCTCTTGGATCCACGACCGCGACACCTTTGGCCATGGGAAACCAAAGCGATCCATCGCGCATTTTGGCGGCGTTGGGCTGATTGCCCCCGTTCCCTTCGGTGTTGAGCAGACCATCTTCGATTCCATAGCGAACACAATTAAGAAGCGTTTGCTGTCCATCTGCGACCGCATTCAAGTCGCGTTTGTGCGCCCAGAATATGCCGTTATGTGAATTGAACCAATAGCGGCCAAAATCATCCTCGAGCAAACAGAGGGTCAAATTGCTGACCAGCCCGTTGGCCGTTGTGACCGCTTTGAAATGCCCGTCACGGAAGCGAACCACCCCTTCATCAGACGATGCGAGCCAAAGACTGCCGCTCTCATCCTCATGCATAACCCCATGAAGGCCCGGGCCGATACCTGTTGACACTCCGAAATGTAGCAATTCGCCATTGCGCCTCGTCCATAGATTCGTTCCGGAGGCCCAGGGATTGCCGAGATGATCAAAGAATAAAAATCGTGATTCGGGCCATTTGTCCGTCCCCACTAGAGAGAGACTTCCGTCGCGGCAGATACCGAACCCAGAACCTTCACTTAGCCAAAGAACGCCATCGGGCCCTGGGACGACAGTCGAAAGCTCATCACCAAAGTATCTGCCTCTTGCAGGCACGGGAACGAACTGTCCGTCGTTATAGAATGCGATGCCAGTAGGACCTTTACCGCAATTAACATAGCCCACCCAAATTCTGCCATTCACATCCTGACAGACGCACCTTGCCACGGGACTCTGAAGTCCGTCTTTTTCGGTGAAATTCTGGACCTTTCCGTCCATCAAATGACTGACTCCCGAAGCCGTCGCAACCCAGGCACTTCCATCTTTTGCCGCGCAAACGCTCCAGACTTCATCGCCGGCGAGTCCTTCCTTGGTCGTTAAAGTGGAAATTCTTTTTCGCGAAACCTCAAACAAGCCGTTCTCTTCGGTTCCGACCCATAGGCCGCCTTCCCGATCTTTAAACAGGCAGGTTACAGCGCCAAAAGAGACGCCATCGATTCCCAGTGGGCGAAATATTCTGTTCGATGCAAATTGCCA
>DASYTB010000223.1:0-3310 GCA_036002705.1 Verrucomicrobiia bacterium | reverse complement strand
AAGAGCGGGTCGTCAAACGTCCAGGTGTAATGGCCGGGTATCGAGACGAAGACTCGGCCACGGCCATTCTCTCGCGTCCACATTAATGGGTGTGACCGCCCCTCCTCGAGGCCGCGGGCCAGGACATTGATTGATTTTTCATCGCCCACCAGGTCCCAATAGCTTTCGTCATACAAATGCAGTTGAGCGAAACCGCGAGCTAGTGGATTAGATGGTTCGAAAGCTAAATCGAGCGGACCATGCCGGAACTTGGCCCGGCCGCCACGCCAGGCCAACCCGATTTGGTGGCTTAACGCATCAGCGGCCTCGTGTCCATCCACGGCAAAATGCAAATAAACTAATCCTCCGCCTCGCTCCTGAAACTGTTTGAGGTCGCTGGCCTTTTCTTCGGACCAGCCCGGGTTATCGGAATAGAATACGATGACATCCGCTTTCCCCATCTCTTCGGCCGAGGGAAAGCCATGCGCCGTCGAAACCGATACGTTCTGGGCGAGCGCGAGAAGCCTGGCCCAGCGCGCCCGCCAAAGCGGGTAATCATGTTCGTTCATCCCGTGATCTTTAGGGCCATCGCAAAGCAGAATTCGCAGGGGCGGCAATGACTGCGGTGACTCGGGCGCTGCGTCTGCCGGATTTCGCGCGAGAACCGCATTCACTTCATTCCACGCGCGCGCCGGCGGCAGGCCGGCGATTTCGATCGAAGCGGGATCAAGCGCCGAGGTAAGAAGGAATGTCAGAAGGTCCTTGAGTTGGTCTGGCCCGAGGACTTTGTCCAAACCTTCGGGCATGAGAGAGAGCCTCGCCGGTTTTATGGATTTTATATTGCTCCTGCTGATCGTCTTTTTGCCCCTGGCATCGGCAACCGTGATCGCCTCCCGAGTATCCTTCTGGAGAACGGCTGTGATTTCCTCACCGTCCGCCAACTGGATCAAATAAGCGAGGTGGTCCGGGTTGAGCGCCGCGTTCGGAAAGCGGATATCCTTGAGAACACTCGCATAGTCGCGATAGACTAAGTTCGACAAGTCGGGTCCTACGTTGTTGCCATCGCCGCGAACTGTGTGGCATTTGTAACAGGTGGCCGTCTCTCCAAAAAAGATGCGCTTTCCCCGAAGCCAATTTCCACCAGCCAGTTCGGGCGGCGGTGTCACGGTGTCGGGAGTCGCTAAATTCGGTTTCCGTTTCGCCCACGGAAGCAGAAAGCGCCTTAATGGAAACGCTCGCGGACGCGGGTCTTCGGAAGTGAACCAGGAGGCGGTCAACTTCAAAGATTCCGTGCGGGTCCCTGTTCTCAATGAAATCTCAAATGGCAGCCACTGCTCCTGGCCCTTGCGCCTGAATGAAAGTTCCTGGGTATTTGCCCCTGTATCCTTGGATGAATTGGCCACTCCCGAAGCGCGCAGATCAAACGGCGCGGAAGAGTTGAAGGTCACGGTTACATCCTCAGTCGGTCTTTCATAATCAAGCTGGCCGCCCGGCTGGGTCGCGGGCTGAAGCATTTGCCAGAGGTCAAGCTGGCCGCGAATAACAAGGTGTCCGGCACGGGCCACGTCGGACCATAAGAGCTCGTGATCTGCCGAGCCGCGCGTAAAATCGGCGGAAGTTTGCAAATCGACGTGCGGCAGCCAGCCTTCCCAGGGCTTTTCGTCTTTGTTCGCGGGAGACCATTCCACCTGAAGTCCATGCAGATCGGCGAGAATATCCAAATCCGGCGCTTGCGGGAGATATCCCGAATTCGGAGCCGCTAACGGCGCAAACTGACGCAAAGTGATGGCGTAGTTATCCGCAGCCTCCAGAGATATTGTGTGGAGGACCAGGTTGCGAGCATCGGGCGTGAAGCTCACGCTCTGGATCGGCACATCAAGTCGGGGCATGCCGAGCTGGCTATAGACGACCGCGTAGCCGGGGCGTTTGGTTTCAAAGCGATCTCCGGCAGTCACATACTTCCCTTGGGTAATTTCAATGCGCTTTTTCAGATCCTTGAGGAAGGCAGGATCGAGCGGACGATCAAAAGCCATACGTATTTCCGAGGGCGCGCTGGCCCAGACAGCAACCGGCTGCGGCAAATCTTTTCCTTCGTAGCTGATCTTATACAGACGGCCGCTTCCGTTCGGACCGCTGCCCCAGTCCGGTTCCCCGCTATGCGTGGCAATCACGAGGTTTCCTTTCGGCGAAACGCACGCATCCACCGTCAATGTGGGCAGCGACGCGATGAGCTGGCTTTGGGCGACATAGCCGGTCGCCGTTTTCACAAGCTTCGTCCGCCAAAGCTTCCCTCGCGAGTAACCGCAGACAATCGCGTCATGTTCCCACCAATCGGGTCCAAAAGTCGGGCCGCCGTTGACGGGCTCATTGAAATTCAAACCGCACGTGGATTCATGTTGCGGGGCGTAATCAAAAACACTCGGCTCATCGATGACATTCGGAAGGTGCTTCGGATGACGCGGGGGAAACCCGTAATGGCGGCTCTTTTGAATGTGGAGAAGTTCATCAAACGGATTGCCGTTGGGCAGCCAGGTCGCTCCTTCCTGGTCCGTGCAGAACAGATCACCCGCCCGGTTGAAGGCCAGTGCCACGGGAAAACGAATCCCCGTGCAAACAATTTCGCGCTGGCGAAAATCGCTCGAGACTTTCAGGATCGTTCCGCGCTCACTCCTTAGGTCGTAGCGCGACTCGCCGCTCGACGGATCGATCAGATACGGCTTCGTGAAATTAGCTGTCCCGAGGCCAAAATAGATGCTGCCGTCCGCATCAATCGCCACACCGAGCGCGTCCACCCCGTGCGAGATTTCCTTCCACCCCTCGGCGACAATGATTTCCTGGTCGGCACGATCATCGGCATTCGTATCGACAATGAGCGAAACCTTTCCCTTGGCGGCGACAAATACACCTTCGCCCCGCGGGTAGCCCGAAGGAGTAAGGGCCATGCCGATCGGCGCGCGAAGCGTGTTATTTGTCCAAAACGGCAGCACCTCTTCTTCGAGCCCGTCTCCATCCACGTCCGAGAGAAGGTAGATTTGCCCATCATATCCAAGCGCCACCAGCTTGCCGTCGGCCCGATATTTCACATTATTGATATTCCGGAGAGAAACCGGCAACTCACGCGTGGCAAAGCCGGGCACAAAAAACTGGACGGGCGGCGGATTCGTCACCGTGACGAGTGGTTTATTTGAACTGCCTAATTGCGATGGGCGTTCGAGAAGCGCAGCATATTTCTTCTTTAAGTACTGCTCCACTGCCGCTCTTTCGCCGCCTCCCAGCGCGCGGCTGTAAATAAGGAACTCGGCGATCTCCCCATGAAAGTAACCCTGGATGT
>DASYTB010000222.1:0-8518 GCA_036002705.1 Verrucomicrobiia bacterium | reverse complement strand
ATCGTCATGGGCAACTGGATTCCGAATGATCCCACTTTGGTCGCGCAGATTTTGAAGATCAGCTCGATCTACACCCCGCCACCGCCGGAGGGTTTCGTTAGTCCAATGGCCTGGGGAATAGAGAGCAATGTCCTCGAGCGATTTGTTTCGGCTGGAGTCTCCGCGCAGCAGGTATCGTTCGAGCGAGACACCTTTACGTTCAACTTCGCTGGCGGCCCGTCCGAACTGCTGGAGGAATTCAGGAAGTACTATGGCCCCACGATGAATGCTTTCGAAGCGGCCGAAAAAAATGGCCGAGCCGCTGAGCTGCGGAAACAATTGGAAGAGCTCTTTGCCAGCCAAAACAAGAGCTCGCGCAAGGATCTTACCGCGATTCCCGCAACCTTCCTGCGGGTGATGGTCGCGCTCTGAACGCTCTTGCCTTCCAGTGGCGTTCGAGCGCCACTTCTTGGATTGAGTCAGTCGACAATTGGGGAGTTTACTTGCTTGCAATGTGTGCCTCAGAGGCACGCATTGCTTTAGTGAGCACGAAACCGACCGAACGGAAGACTCATCGCCTCGTTGCCCGAATTACCAAAAGCAACAAACGCATCCTCGAACGAGCCGCCGCCATGGAAGGCCGCTCTCTCGCCACCTTCGTGATCGCCTACGCCCAGCGGGCCGTCGAAGAACTGATTCATCGCCAGGAAGTTATCCAATTGAATGCCGAAGAGTCGCGGCGATTTGTTGAAGCGTTACTCGCGCCCACCGCGCCTCCCACGCGCCGCATGAAACGCGCCGCCAAGCTATACCGACGCACGGTGGTGGAACGTTAGCGGCCTCTCAGGCCCGGCCAATTAGCTTCGGGATGGCTGACATGGGAAGAAACAATCGCCTCCCTTTTAGCAAAAGAAATCCAAATTCCCGGTAAAAAGCTTCGACTTTTGCGTCTTTTGGGTCAGTAATGACGGCAACCGAGCCTATGTCGGAACTTCCATCGTACGGCCACGCCAAAAACGCGCTCAGCACGAGGCGGTCTCCAATCCCTAAACGTCGAAAAGAAAGGTCCCGTGCCAACCGTCCAGTCAAAGTCGCCGGCAACTCGGGATATCGTGGCAGCCGCTTAGCCAAATCAGGCGGGATATCTCTCGGGTGTATTGCTGTAGCCGAAAGAGTGTAATAACCGGCAATCCGGCTCGGCTTGGAGCCAGGGCAGAGGACGAAACAGGCACACGTCTTTGCGGCCATTTCCTTTCGCGCGCGCTTGCGGAGAAAATCTGTTAATTCCGGTGATTCACAGGAAAAGTCTTCTCGTCGATGTTTCCCCGGATCGAGAAGTTCAACTGCAAAATCAGAATCCATCTGTTCGCTCAAGAATCGATCTCATCTTCTCGCGCTATTGCTTCTTCACCTGCCACGTCTCGTCAAAAAACCCGCCTGTGACGATCTTTCCCGGATACCTTGAATTCGGCGGCGTCGAGATATCAATGATCGCGTAATCCGGTAACTTCGCGACCTGCCGCGCATTGTTCAGGTAATCGTACTCGCGATAAGTGAAGCCGCTGTTAACGACCACGTAGCGCTCGGGATTCAGCGGATTCGGATAGATAAATGCAGGGACATGATCATTCAAAGTGAACTTCTCGCTTCCAAGCTGCAGCCCATCGGGGCTCCACTTGATGGGCAGTTTCTCCGCGATCTTGCGCAGCACTTCATTGCTCGACGGATCGCCCCAGAGCACCAGGTTCGCCGTGGCGATTTCGTTCGTCGTTAAATCCGTGTCCTTCACCAAGCGGGCTTCCCCGCGGAATTGCCGACGCCACTCCCTGATGGCGTGTTCCTGTTCCTGCTTGGTCCACGCGCCCGCTTTTTCGTTCATCGCTGAACCGCTTGGGAGCACCATGACGAAGCTGTCCATGAAAGCATCGTCAATCGGTCCTTGCAGGCCAGGTCTCTTGGCCAGCGTCTCGCCGTGGTTCCTGTAATCCGCTTCGCTGACCATCTGCCATTTACCTTCGCTCTTTCGAAAATGCGCGCGCCATGAATGATCGGATTGCGGCGGAGCCCCCGAAATCGTTTGACCATCGAGCGCGACCTCGGGCGTTTGGGCGAAGGAAGATTTGCCGGGACCAATGTCGAAGGTCAGCGCCGAGACGTTCTTCGTCGTCGCTTGGATTCCTTTATCGCTCAATTCCGCGTCGATGCGAGCGCGCTCCCAATGCTCTTCCAGCCCATCCAATTCAACCCAGTGCGATTTGTTGTAGCGCAAAGTCCAGGTCGTGAACTTCACCGACTTAGGAAGCGGATCGCGCCCTCTCGCCGCGATGGCATCAATCTTCTCGTTAATCTCCGGCCGCGCGTCATGCTGCTTCGTGATATAGGTGTGGCCCGCGCCCGGCCCAATGATGTGCGTCAACTCGATGCCTTCCTTCTTCAATGCGGCCGCCATGACATCCGCGGCCTGTTTCTGCCGGTCGATCTCACCGCTATAGGCGACCGTCGGCAGATTATAAAGATTCAACGCGTAATCCGTGCAATCGTACCAATGCCACAGCTTCTGTTCCCACGGCGGCGGCGCGACCGGTTCGTTTTGGAAAATGCGGAGAAACTCCTTCGTCTCGGCAAAGCCCGCGCCCGGAGCCGCCGCGGCGAACTCACCCGGATAATGCACCGCGAATTGCCACGCCGCCGCACCGCCCATAGAAAAACCGCGCTCGATAATGCGGTCATCATCGACCCGATAATGCTTCTTCACGTCCGCTACGGCTTCGAAAAGATCAATCTCACCCGCGAACTTGTTCGCGTTGCAGTAGCGCCCGTAAAGATGTAACACAAAAGCATCCGGCGGCGTGAACTGCCCATAATTCTGCTCTCGATCAATCAGAAACCGCAACTCGGTGAGATCCTCCGAACGCCCATGAAACCACGTGTCCAAACGCCGCGGGCGTTCGAAATCATTGGCATAGCTCGCGGGCACGATTAAACCGTACGGCTGCACCGAACCATCGATCTTTGAAAGATAGCCGCGCACCACCAGGCCCGTCGCATTTGTCCAGGAAGCTTTGCCTGCTTCCAACTCACCCACGCGTTCGAGCCCCTGTTCAAGCAGCTTTGTGGCATTACGGACATCGTTCGTCCCGCGCAGGAATTCGTTATAGCGTAACGCGAAATCCACCGCGTTATAGAAAATCTGCACGTCCGGCAGCAGCGTTCTCAGCGAACCCCGATTCGTCTGTCCCGCAATCCGATTAATTTCTCCCCGAAGCTTTTCCAACCCCGCGGTCAGGTCCGCGCGATCCGCCTCCGGAATCGGCAGCCCCGGGGGAGGCACCGGCCGCACTTGGTCGACAATATTGTCAGAAGGTCCGTCGCCAAATACAATCGCCCCGGCGAGGAAAACCATTAACGCGCTAATCTTCATGGGAAATATGCGCGAATACTGAACTTTCGCGCGGCCTGGCGCAATAACTTTGAAATGCGCCGGGGAATTCGCGGGATTCGCCCGAATCGGGCGCAGGAGAAATTCCGAAAACTGGGCGAAACCGTTCTTCGAACGCCTCAGTTCCTTTGCTGCCCGGCCCAGCGAATGAGGCGAACCACGTGGTCTTCACCGAAATCCGTTTCCAACGGCCGCGTGTCGTGGCCGATCATCGTGTAGGCGAATCGTCCGCCTTCAAACTCTCGAGTCCACGCGATCGGGTGGTCGGCGCCCATTGGTTTGCCATTGAGCTTTTTGAAATAGGGACGAACCGGATCATAGGTTTTTTCGTCGAGCGTCAGCAGCACCTGGACCCCGGGAAGGTCTCGCACGCTGCGCTTGAAATTCAGCCAGTCGCCGTCGAGATGAAACTTCGGTTCAAGGCCAGCAAGGATCGGGTTGTTTTGGGCGGATTGATCCACCCGCACGAGCGCGGGCACGTATTCCGAATCGCTATCGAAATCGGTGCCGAAAAGCGAGCTGTACCAATCCCAGGTGTCATGGTGCACACTCGCGGCGTGCATTGCGATCAGCGCGTGGCCCGCGCGATACCAATCAATGAACGCCTTTTTCTCGGCGTCGTCGAGAGATTTGCCAATATCCGTGGTGCTGATAAACAGAACCACGTTGTGGCGCCCAAGGTTTTCCGGTGTGAACCGCGCCGCATCTTCTGTGACATCGACGGAGAAGCCGTAGTCCTTGCCGAGTTGCACGAGGTAATCATCCACCATGGGAATCGCGGGGTGGCGGTACCAGGAGGTCTTCGAGAAGACCAGCATGCGCACATCCTTCATCGATGGCCGCGCGGCAACTTCCTGGACCTTTTGGCCGAGATAGGCGCAGGCATTCTCCAGAATTTTCATCACCAGCGGCTCCGTATAAACGTGATAAGTCTCGTGGCCTGGACGGAAATAGAAGACCCGCCCCTGGCCGATTTTCCAAACCATGCCGCTGCGGAAATGCTCTCCGCCCGTCCAGAATTCGCGGAAAACAACTTCATCCGGCTCGGGCACGTGGAACGGCTCGTCGTACATCTCTGTTTCGGGAAGCGTGAACTGTTTGGGCAATCCTTTGGCAATCGGATGTTCGGGCAGAAGGGTCTGAATGGTGCTCGGCTGAACGGGCGTGCAGCAGCTCGGGAAGATGCATTCGGGTCTTTCCATCAGCACATGCCAGTTCCCGCCGGGAAGCTTTTCAATGCGCGTGTCCAACCGCGGATTCTCCGCCCGGCTCGGCACGACGCGGCTGCGCCACTGGATGAACTCCGGTTCCGCGTTGGCCCTTTCATTGACCGGCAGCAGCTTCACGCTCTCCTGAATGAGCCGCGCTTCCATCGCCGACCGGAATGGGGCCGACCAATGCGCCGAATGGAGCGCGATCAACGCCAGGCGCCCCGCCTTCACGCGTTCGATCAGCTTGTCCGCTGCGGCGTCCGGCACATCATCGTGGCGAATGTGTCCCCACCAGATCAGCACGTCGGTTTGATCGAGAAGATCGGCCGAGAGTCCCTGATTGGGCTCATTCAAATTCACAGATCGCACCTCGAACCCCGAGTTCTTGCGCAATTGATCGGCGATATAATTGCCGAGGAAATTCGTATAGACCTGCTTTTGCGCAGGCTGCTGTTCGTCCCAAACGAGCACGCGAATCGGCGCGGCGATCGAAATCGGGACGAATACCGAGAGAGCCAAAAATATCCGCAAAAGATTCATAGATGTGCAATGATTCGTGCCGGGGCCGAACTGGATCAAGAGGAAATGCTACGTGGAAGCTGAGTTGATCGCTGGGCTCTGGCTGAGCGGCCAGCCGTTAGCAGTAAACGACGAGAGATTGGTTGATGGGATTAATGCGATTGTGGTTTAGAAGTTTGTCGATGTAGATGGAACTGAGCTGCTGGCCTTCAGGGATGAGGAGGAGGCCGTTGGCGGTGTAGATGCCCTTGGCGAGGATCATTCCGGGAATAAGTTCAGAAAGTAAGACTTCGCGTTCTTTTCTTGGCACAGTGGCGCGCGGAATAGCGCGAACAAAGGCGCGGACGGCTTCGGGATCGAAGGCCGTGCCGCTGGAGAAACGGATGGATTGAACGGCTTCTTCCTGCTCGAAATGGCTTTCGGCGAAAGCCACCGCCACCGCGAGCAGGCGGGCCAGCCAGGGAATGCTCTGGCCGGAAAGCTTGTCGGGATAGCCCATGCCATCAAAGCGTTCGTGATGCGAGCGAATGATTGTTCCGATGCCTTCGAGGTGATGAACGAAACCGGCCAATTCCTGACCGAGAATGGGATGGTGCTCGATGAGGACGCGCTCGGGTTCCTCGAGTTCGGCGGGTTCCTGCTGCCATTTGCGAATTAAGTGGCGGGGAACGCCGATCAAACCGATGTCGTGCAGCCGGGCGCTGATCTCCAGAATTTGTTTTTCGGCGGCAGGCAGGCTGAGCACGTCCGCCATCGAGGTGCAGACCTCGTAGGCGCGGCGGGCCTGATTGCCGAGTGTCGGGTAAAAGGTCTGCATCGTCTGAACGCAGAGCTCGACCGAGCGTTGAAGGTTTTTGGCCAGGGCTTCATTGAGCGCGTTGAGCTGATCGTTTTGCTCCGCGACGCGCGCGACATGCGCTTCGAGTTCACGATTCAGCTCGGTGAGCTTTTCGTTCATCGCGAGCGTCGTCGCTTGCAGAAGAGCGTTTTTGCAAAGCAGCTCGTAGCGTTGCACCGCGTTTTGGACGGTGACCAGCAGTTCCTCGCGCAGCCACGGCTTGATAATGAAACGGTAAATTTCGCCTCGGTTGATCGCATCGATCACGGTGTCGAGGCTTAAGACGGCGGTGATCAGCATCCTGGAAGCATCCGGCTGCATCAGCTTGGCTTTGGTGAGGAAGTCCAAGCCGGTCATGGAAGGCATTTGCTGATCGGAAATGATGACGGCGAACTGCTGTGTTTGCAGCATCTCGAGGGCCGGCAGGGGGTCATTGGCCGTGCTCACCAGATATCCAGCACGCGCGAGTGTTTCACGCAGGGCGATCAGGACGATTTCCTCGTCATCGACGATCAAAACGCGATGCGGGCTGGGAATGGAAATTTCTCCGGAGGGATTCATTTCAGGAAAGGCGCGAAAGGACTTCCCGCAGTCTCGAGGCGATTTCGCCGGCGGGAATTTCCGAGCCGATCACCAGATCGGCTTGCTTGAGCACAGCGCGGTCGTGCTCATCTTCGTTCGAGCCATATATTTGCACCACCTTCTTTATCGGCAGTTTGAGGCGTCCAATTTCGTTAAAAAGACGTGGTGAGACGCGATTATGTCCGTTCATGAGCGCCATGACGGCGTCAAACTGGTAATCCGGAGAATGCAGCAGTTCGACCGCATTGCGCTCGCTGGAGGCCGTGGCCACATAAAACCCATTTTCGCGCAGGCATTGGGCGGTCTCATCCAGGCTCTTCCCGGTTGTCTCGACCAGAAGCAGTGTTTTGCGGCCAAGAATCAGCTCGGTCTGAAAGCGCTCCGACTCGGTAAAGTTCGCCTTGGGCAGCCAAATGCGGAAGGTTGTTCCAGAGTCTTCCACGGACTCGACTGAAATCGCGCCGGCATGCTTCTCGACGAAGAGCTTGGCGTTATAAAGGCCCAGGCCAGAACCTTTGTTCAGCGGCTTGGTCGTAAAAAACGGATCGAAAATCTGTGACAAATGTTGGCCCGCGATCCCCGTCCCCGTGTCGCGAACCTCGATGCAAACGACGGGGAGCTTGGGGATGCTTCCCTGAAAGTGCGCAAGGGCCGGAAGCTCGTCGTGCAACGAAGTGCTAAAAAAAACATCGCCACCTTCAGGCATCGCATCGGCCGCGTTGAGCGTGAGATTTACCAAGACCTGGCGGAACTCGATGGGATCGATGTAGAGCGGCAACTGTTCGGTCCAAAATTCTGTATGGAGGCAGATACGGCGCACGCTTTTGCGGACGACTTCAATCGTATCATTAAGTAACTCATTAACGTTGTAGTAGTTGCGCTGTCCGATCTTCCCTTGGTGCAAACTGAGGACACGCTGGACTAATTGCGTGGCCTGCATCGAGTTGCGTTTGATCAGCCCGAAGCCTTCGTGCAGATCATCTCCGGGTTTGAAACCGGATTGATAGGTTTCACTGAGTGAATAAACTCCGGCGAGAATATTGCTGAAATCATGAGCCAGACCCATCGTCAAGAGGCCCAGTGTCTCCTTCCACACCGCGGAAGCCAGGCGCTTTTCGGCGATGGTCTGCCGGGTGACATCGACCCACGCGCCGTCATAGCCGAGCACAAGACCGTTGCCGCTGCGCACGGCTTCGCGCCGTTCGAGAATGTAAGTCACTTTCCCCGTTTTGATGTGCCGAACGCGAAAGGTCGTCGTCACCGGCTCGCCCGATTTGCAGCGGCTGAACTGAGCTTGCAATTCGCCCGCATCCGCCTCATGGACCACATCCCAGAAGCGTTGGGGACGGCGACCCCAGGCCTCGACCGGAATGCCACTCCATTCTTCAATTTTGCTCGAGACGAAGCTGAAAGTTAGATCGGCGCGCTGGCTGAAGAGAACCCCAGGCCATTTCCCGCTTAAAAGTTCCAACTGGCCTTCGGCGCGGAGCATTCGAGCATAAAGTTCCCGGCGCGGCCCTTCCTCGTTCAGGAAATTGTCCCAAGCCCCTTCGGTCAATTCCCTGGCCGGCGGAAGCGAGCGGCTCAGCCGCAGGAAGCGGAAAGGGCCGCAGCGGGCAATCTCGATGGAATACCAGTGGGAGGGGTCAATGGAACTGTCTTCGAGGCTGGCGGCGATAAAGGAATCCGCCGAATCCAGCAACCGCTTGAGGTGCGGGGACCAGGCGGGGTACTTCTCTGAAACAAGATCGATCAGGAGAATGCCCTGCACATGTGGCACTCCGGCCCAGAAAGCAAATTCGTCATTGCTTTCGACAATCCGACCCTCCCCATCCACCACAGCGGCCCCGGCGTTCAGCCATGCGCCGTTCGCGATCATTTGAGGCTTAAATGGCTCATTTCTGTCCAGGACACTCAGGTGAAAGAGATCGTTGCTTGGCCTGGCTTAAC
>DASYTB010000221.1:0-12316 GCA_036002705.1 Verrucomicrobiia bacterium | reverse complement strand
GCTCCCAAGGCCGCGCGCAAGGCCATTTCTTTCTCGCGGGCCGCCGCGCGCGCGAGCAAAAGGTTGGCGACGTTGGCGCAAGCAATAACCAACACAAAACTGACCGCCCCAAGAAGAATCCAAAGCGCCCGGCGGACGTTTCCGACCTTGTTGTCCAATAATCGGTCGATCTGGACCCGGCGCGTCTTGTTGGTTTCGGGGTATTGTTGTTCCAGGCGAACAGCAATAACGTCCAAATCGGCTCGCGCCTTTTCGAGCGTCACTCCCGGTTTGAGACGCGCCAATCCGAATAATCCGAAATGATTGTCTCGCATCTTCCATCCCGGTTCGTCGGTAAAAGGACCGGGCGGCAGCCAGAGGTCAACTTTGCCGGGAAATTCAAAAGGTGCGGGCATAACTCCCAAAAGTGTATAAGGCTTCCCGTTGAGGCTGATCGTTTTGTTGAGAATATCCGTCTGGCCGCCAAATTGATTCAGCCAAAGCGTGTGGCTGATCACGGCCGTGGGCCGGGCACCGGGCTTGTCTTCGTCTTCGCCGAAAAGCCGCCCGATTTCCGGTGGTGTGCGCAAGGCCGCAAACACCTCCGCCGACATCAGCGCCCCCGCCAGCCGAATGGACTCGCTTGCGCTCGTGAGCGTAAAACTGGATCCACAGGACACACCAATTTTTTCAAAAACCGATTGCTGATTTTTCCAATCAGTGAAATTTGGAAATGAAATCGATCCGCCCGACCAATCAGGTCCCCGCTCGCTCAGCCAAACCAATTGTCCGGAATCGGGATAAGGGAGCGGACGCAATAGGACTGCATCCACCACACTAAAAATGGCTGTGTTCGCGCCAATGCCCAACGCGAGAGTGAGGACGGCTACGGCTGTGAAGCCCTGGTTCTGGCGCAATTGCCGCGCTGCGAAGCGAACGTCCTGGAGGAATGTGTCCAATATGGGCAAGCCACGCTGGTCACGGTATGCTTCTTTCGTGGATTCGATCCCTCCGAATTGAAGGATCGCCTGGCGACGCGCTTCTTCGGGCGTCATGCCGGATCGAAGATGGTCTTGAATGTGCAGTTGAAGATGGCTTTCGATCTCATCATCGAGTTCCCGGTCCTTGCGCTGCTTGCTGAACAAGCCGCCAAGTCGCATCATCCATTCACGAAATTTTTTCATGAGCTGCCGCTCCTCTTTTTCGAAGCGTAGAGATATGGGTAAGCCATAGGAATGGAGTTTAGACGCCGTAACAAGTTGGTTGCTGGTTTGCTCACGCGATTTGCGGATTCAGAAAGCGGGCAAGAATGGCGGTCGTTTGTTCCCATTCCCGGGTTTCTTCCTGGATTTGCCTGCGACCAGCCCGAGTGAGTTGATAAAACTTAGCCTTCCGGTTGTTGTCCGAGAGACCCCACTCGGAAGTGATGTAGCCCTCTTGTTCCAGCTTGAGCAAAGCCGGATAAAGCGTTCCGTAATTGACTGACAAAAGGTCAGCGCTCGTTTGTTCGATTTGACGAGCGATACCGTAACCGTGCAACGACCCCGTTCGTTCCAACGTTTTGAGCACCATCAACGCCAGAGTTCCCTGCCACACGTCTGCTTTACTGCTCATGAAACCGATGATACGCGCTGCCATATGGGATAGCAATAGAAGAATCTGGAAAACCTTCCTGACCGCGAAAGGCGGGAGATTATGGCACAAAAAATTGTGATGGCCGGATTGCTACATCCAAAATGGGATTTTCAAGGCGGCCGGCGGTCGAAACCAGGGGAAGGCGACGGAAACAACGGTGCCGGTGAGGAAGACAAGGCTGACGAGCGCGTTGAGGCGAAAGAAGGCGATATTGATCCATTTCAGACTGCGCCGCCGGGCCAGTAAATGTTCGAGGAGGAGACTGACTAAAATGATGCCCAAGGCCACGAAATAAGGGAGCCAGAAGCGCGAGAACAGGCCAAAAATGGCGAGCAATCCCCACATGAGCATGTGAATTAGAAACGAGAATTGCAGCGCGTTTTTTGGTCCCCAACGAACGACGAGGGAATGTAATCGGTGCGTGCGGTCGAAGTCATAATCCTGCAGGGCGTAAATGATGTCGAATCCGATGAGCCAGCAAACCACCGCGAGGGCGAGGACAATGGGCGCGAGGTGGAGCGTGCCGCGGACGGCGAGCCAGGCGCCGATGGGCGCGAGGGAAAGAGCAACTCCGAGATAGATGTGCGTGAAATCGGTGAAGCGTTTGGTGAGGGAATAGAAACAGACAACGAGCAACGCGAGAGGGGAGAGCACAAAGCAAACGAAATTGATCGCGTGACTGATTACGAGAAATCCGATTGCGCTGGCGAGGCAAAGGGTCCACGCGCTGGCGAGGGAAATCTCGCCCGTGGGCAAATGACGTTGGGCCGTGCGCGGGTTCTCTTTGTCGAAGCGTCGATCAACGATGCGATTGAAGGACATCGCGCAGGTTCGGGCGGTGATGACCGCGCCGACGATGAGCAGGAACAATCGCCAGCCGGGCCAGCCGCGGGTTTCGCGGGCGGCGAGAGACATCGAGGCGAGGGCGAAAGGGAGCGCGAAAACTGTGTGCGACAGTTTGACAAACCCGCTCCATTTGATGAGTTCGCCGAGCATTTAGGTTTGAAGAAAACTGGCAAAACGGGAGACCTCGCCTTGATGCGCGCGACTTGAAAAGCGGCGCAGGCTGGAGCGCTCGGGCGGCAGCCCTCTCTTTGCGGACGCACTCCAAAATTTTGTCATTCTTCCTCCTGCCAGCGAGGGGAAAGGCGATGCGGAACGCCGAGATGGTCCAGCACTCGGGCCACGACAGTGTCGGCGATTTCTTCGATCGTTTTTGGATGCGAGTAGAAGGCGGGATTGGCCGGGAGAATGACCGCGCCCGCGAGAAGCAAAAGTTCCAGGTTGCGAATTTGAATCAGATTCAGCGGGGTTTCGCGCGGAACGAGGATCAGTTTTTTCTTTTCCTTGAGCATCACGTCGGCCGTTCGCAAGAGAACATCTTCGCTGTAGCCATGGGCGATGCGGCCGAGGGTCCCCATGCTGCAGGGAATCACGACCATAGCGTCGGCGGCATTCGAGCCGCTGGCGAAGGGCGCGTTCATGCTCTTGATGCTGTGGCTTCGCACACCTTCAGGAATTTTCAGGCCCTGAGGGAATTCCTGGGCGATCACCGCCTGGGCGTAATTGCTGACGAGCAGATGCAGTTCATGAGCGCGCGCATCCAAATTATCCAGCAGGCGCTGGGCGTAGATAATTCCGCTGGCGCCGGTGATGGCGATGACAATCTTCAAGAGCCCAAGAAAGTGCCGAACGGAAAGGCTTTTGCAAGAAAGCATCCGGTTTAAATAAAACCGAGGAGCGCGGCGTCCAAGGAGCGTGTTGAGATCGTTTCGAGAACTGGAGAAGTTCCGGGCGCGGGCCGTGGATGGCCGGGCCTGCGGGCGGATCCGGGATATTTATTTCGACGATCAAACATGGGCTATTCGGCAATTGGTGGTGTCGATTGAACCGCGGCAGTTTGGACGGAAGGAAGTTTTGGTCGAACCGCGCGATGTTTTTGCGGTCTGTGACGCGGAAGTTCAGCTGAAAACCTCGTGGGAGAACCTGGACGCCGCGCCGCTCGCGACCTCGATTCTGCCAGTGTGCAAGCAGTACGCTTCCATGGCCTTTTCTTCGCCGGGATCGAGCTTCCTGGCTCGCGGGGCGGCGGGTTCAGACCCGTATTTGCGGAGCGCCAAGGCGGTCACGAATTACGCGATCAATCTCGGCGGCAAATTCGCGGGAGTGCTGGCCAATTTCATTTTCGACGATCTGTCCTGGGAAATCCGCTATCTCGGGATCGAGCAAAGAATCGAGCATAAGAAGCTGCAGTTCCATATCGTCCCGCAAGCGGTTGAGCGTTTTACGTGGGCGACGCAACGCGTCCTGCTGCGCGAACTTCAGCCCGTGGCATTGGAGCCAGAGCAGGTCGTTGTGCCTTTGGCGGCTGCTTAATTTAATCAAATCGCCTTGGCCAGGTCCTTTCGCTTTGCGCCGAGACGAAAGAGGGATTGAAGTAATAAATCGGCCGAAACGCTGCGATCGGCTTTCTCCATTTTTGCCACACGGGACTGGCTTGTTCGGAGCCGGGTGGCGACCTGCATTCGGGTCAGGTGCAGCTTTTCCCGAAGGTCCTTGAGCATGCGGCTCAAAGCACGACGTGTTTCCAAATACTCGAGGTCGGCGTCAGAGAGATCGAAAAACTCTTTAACCGATCCTTCGACCCAGCCGTTCTTTAATTTTTTCATAACTGGCTCGTCTCGTAGAGCCTCAATCGACGCTGACAACTGTTGATGACGTTTAGTGGAGTGCGATTCGTTCTCTTCTCGAAGACGTCGAGAATCACAATCGCCTCCGGATCGATCCTGTAAATCGGGCGCCAGCTTTTATTTTCATCGTTTACACGCAGTTCATGGCACCTGACGCCGATACTCGGCATCGGCCTGGGATGCGGCATCGAAAGCATGTCTCCCTCCTGCAAGTCTCGTAAATAGACCGCCCATTTCTCGCCACGCCGCCGCGCTCATTGGCGGAGTTTTCACTTCGCCGTGCAACCAGCGAAGGCTTGTGCTCCATTCTCTTCAAGACCTCTATGTCAGAGCGGACATAGCGTCAAACGAAACTGTCTGCCCGAATGCGGGAACAAGTTTCTCTGCCGCAGTCAATTCCGGTAAACTTTTCCCTTCGGATCGGCCGTTCGAACCTCAAAACGATTTAAAAGGCACAAAATACCCCCATGGCATAACGGTTGCTTAGCAGGCGGACGTTTTGCCGATGATTGAGGCGTTATTTAACCAGCCGGGCTATGTCGCGACCAAAAAGATGATGGACGCGACGGTTCTTCGGCAGGAAGCGATCGCGAGTAATATCGCGAATATCGAGACGCCGAATTATAAGCGAATGGATGTTGCGCCTTCCTTCGCCCAAGAGCTGCGAACGGCCCTTTCGTCCAAAGATGCGCAAAAGATTTCCTCGGTTACGCCTGCTATTACCGAAGATTCGAGCTCCGTTTCCCCGAATAGAGACGGGAATACGGTGCAGCTCGAAACAGAGATGATGAACTTGAGCCAGAACACCTTAGCCCATGCGTTGGAAACGCAATTGGTCTCAGGATCACTGCTCAAGCTGCGTCTGGCAATTACAGGACGAAGCTCATGATTGTGAGGTAACCGCATGATTCAAACGCTAACCGGTATCGACAGTTCGGCTTCCGCTCTCGCGGCGGAACGGATACGAATGGAGGTCATTACCGAAAATATCGCCAATGCTAATACGACGCGCGGCATTGACGGGCGGCCCTATCAGCGGCAGCAGGTGGTTTTTGAAAAGGCGCTGGCCAATGCGACGGGGCTCGGAACGGGCCCCGAGAAAGTGGAGGTTTCCAAAATCGTAAAGGATCAGAGTCCTCCGCGATTGGTTTATGATCCCGGGCATCCCGATGCCAATGCGGATGGGATGGTCGCGTATCCGAACATCAGCATCCATAACGAAATGGCGGATCTGATCGTGGCCTCGAGGGCTTTTGAGGCGAACCTGGCGGTGGTGAAAAACGCGAGAGTGATGGCGCAGCAGACGCTCTCGATTGGCAAACACTAAGAAATCCCAAATGGCAAAGACCAAATACCAAGAGGATGGGGCGTCGGGTGCGGCGGAACTAGTTTGCGCGATTAAACGATGGGCGCTCGGAGCGCGGACATTTTTGTCCGCGAGGACGTTCGGCAAAGAGGATACGAGCGGACAGGAATGTCCGCGCTCCTGAGATAATATGGATCCGATTTCGGCAATGCGGTTGGCGGGAGCGGGAGGAATTCAGAATCTCTCCGGGAATCTCGCTGGGGTGCAGGCGCCGAAGATTTCGACGCAGGAGTTGCCGGGCGTGGGCAACATTGGCCCGGCGGAGACGGACGGCATCCAGCCGGGGCGTTCGTTTTCAGATTTTTTGGGTGAGATAGTGCGGGACGTGAACGCGAAACAGGCAGACGCGAGCGCGACGGTCAACGGCGCGTTGGCCGGGGAAAACGTCCCTCTGCATCAGGCGATGCTCTCGGTGGAAGAGGCGAGCGTTTCATTTCAGTTGATGGTGGAAGTGCGGAATAAGCTGCTCGATAGCTATCAGGAGCTGATGCGCATGCAGATTTAGGCGGTGAATGAACCAACAGTTCGGTCAAATATTTAAACAGCTCCAGAGCATCTGGGGCCGGCTTGGTCTTAATCAGAGGATTACGATTGTCGGAACAACCCTGGCGCTTCTCGCCGGGTTGGCCAGTCTGATCTTTTGGTCGAGCCGTCCGAGTTATTCGCTGCTTTACGGGCGGCTGGATGATGTGGAGGCCGCAAAGATTGCCGCGTATTTGGACGAGGCGAAGATTCCTTATACGGCCGGGAGTGGCAGCATCATGGTCCCGGCGGACAAAGTGCATACCACACGAATGCAATTGGCGGCCAAAGGCATTCCGCGCGGGGAGGGGGTCGGGTTCGAGATTTTTGACCGCTCGAATTTCGGCATTTCGGATTTCGTGCAGCGCGCGAACTATCTGCGAGCCGTGCAGGGAGAACTAGCGCGGACAATTGGCCAGGTGGAGAGCGTGGAATCGGCGCGCGTGATGATCGTCATGCCGGAAAATCGCCTGCTGATTAACGACAAGAACAAGCCCACGGCGAGTGTTTTTGTGAAACTTCGCGGGAACGGTCAATTGCCGCAGCAGACGGTGACCGCGATTCGATTTCTGGTGGCGCATTCGGTTGAGGGTTTGCAGCCAAATAATGTCAGCGTCGTCGATAACCTCGGCAATGTGCTGTCGGAAACGACCGAACAGGATTCCGTGGCCGGCATGACGCAGACGCAATTTGAAGTCCGGAAGAAGCTCGAACAATACCTCGTGAAAAAGACCGAAGGGATGCTCGAGGCGGTGCTGGGACCGGGACAAGCCGTCGTGCGTGTTTCGACGGAGATCAATTTCGATACGTTGAAGAAGTCAGAAGAAAAGTACGACCCGGACAGCCCGGTGCAGCGCAGCGTGACTTCCACCGATGAGACCACGGATTCAACGACGGCGAGCCCCAACGCGTCCCCAGGCGTGGATGCGAACATCGCCGGCGACACCAATTCGATTGCGGCCACGCCACAGACCAATAATCGCACGAAGAAGAAGGTCACGACCCAGCAGTACGAGATCAATAAGGTGACGAGCGAGATGATTCAGTCGGCGGGCAGCCTCAAGCAACTGAGCGCGGCGGTTTTCCTGGCGAGCAGAATGAGCGGGTCCGGGACGAATCGGGTCGCGCAGCCGAGGACAAAGCAAGAGCTGGATAAGATCAAGCGGGTGGTGCAGAGCGCGCTCGGAATACAGGAAGGAGTCACTCGCGAGAGCGGGCGCAAGGACGAAATCACGGTTGAAGAATTTCCGTTTAATGACCAGAGCACTTCGGAGGTGGCGCAGACGCTCGAAAAAGACCAAAAATGGCAGCTCTGGATTCGCATCGCGCAGACCGCGGCTTATCCGCTGCTGGGCCTCGTCATGCTCGTCACACTTCTGCGGCTCTTCAAGAAATCGCCGGAAATGGATATTCCCATCGGCGTTCCCGTCGGCGACGGCTCGCCGCAAAGCACCACGTTCAGCGGCAAGCCGGGAGCTTTGCGCACGCCGCCCGGCGTCGTGACTGTTGATGTCTTAAACCAGCTCATCCGTGAAAATCCGCAGAACATGACCCAGGCCATTCGGGGCTGGATGACGCGCGGACAAACAACAGAGAAGACCAAATCGTGACAACGGCCGAACCCACCAACCCATCCACCGAGATTTCGCGGCTGAGCAAAATTCAGAAGCTCGCGATTTTGCTCATCATCCTGGGGCCGGAGAGCGCGGCGCAAGTTCTGAAACACCTCGATGAACACGAGTTGGAAGCGGTTTCCGGGGAAATGAGCCGTCAATCGCTGGTCAGCCATGAGATCCAGGTGGAAATTCTGCGCGAGTTCAGCGGAGTCGCGCTCCAGGCCAGCACCTCGGTTCGCGGCGGAATCGATTACGCCCAGACGACGCTGGAAAAGGCCGTCGGCGTTTTCAAAGCGAGCCATGTGATCAATCGACTCGCGCCCAGCCGGCCTCCGGTTGGCTCGATGCAGAAGCTAATCGAGCTGGATGCACGGAATATTTTTAATCTTCTAAAACAGGAGCAACCGCAAACGGTCGCGCTGATTACGAGTTACCTTCCGCCGGAGAAGGCCTCCGAAGTCCTGGCGATGCTCAAGCCGGAACAGCGCGATATCGTGATTGAACGGCTGGCCACGCTTTCCGCGACGCCGATCGAAGTGGTGGAACGCGCGGTGGAGGTGCTCGCCTCGAAAATGAGTGCGAAGCCGACGCGGGCGTTGAATCAAACGGGCGGGATCAAAACGGCGGCGGATATCCTGAACGCTCTTGATAAGAACACGAGCAAAACGATTCTCTCCTCGATCGAAGAACGGAACGCGGAATTGGGCGCGATGATCCGCAAGAAGATGTTCACGTTCGAAGATCTGATCAATATCGACCTTTCGGGCCTGCAAAAGATCATGCGCGAGGTGGATATCCGCGATCTCGCGGTTGCGCTCAAGACGGCGAGCGAACAGCTCAAGACGACTCTCCTGGGTGCCATCTCACGCCGCGCGGCCGAGACAGTGCAGGAAGAAATGAGCTTCCTCGGCTCGCTCAAATTGAAAGAGATCGAAGCGGCCCAGATGCGCATTATCGATGTCGTTCGCCGCCTTGAAACCGAAGGCGAAGTCGAACTGGAGCGCGGAAAGGAAGAGAATGTCGTCTTCGCGACATAAGATTCAATTCCCGCAGCCGCTGCGCGAGGTTCGTGTGCGGAAGAGCGGGGAAGCGCTCGTTTCGGAAACCCGATTTCGTGAATTACTGGAGGAACGCTTTCGCGCTGGTTTCGAGGCCGGGCAGAAGGCCCTGGGCGAACAACTGGTCGAGCAGCGCAAACAATTGCTTGATCTGCAGAACGGCGTGCTGCGCTCGATCCAACAGGCACTTCCCAGTGTCATTGCCGAATGCGAAGAATCGGTCGTTTTGCTCGCCATCGAATCGGCGAAGCGCGTCCTCGGCGCTTTGCCCATCACGTCGCAAGTGGTTGAAAGCACCGTGAAGCAAGGGCTGGCCGAGTTGCAGCAAACCGCGGAATACGAAGTTCGGTTGCATCCGGAAGACCTCAGCTTGCTGGAAAAGGCCCATTCGGGGGTGTTGCCGGCGCCGGAAAACAAGGACGTGAAATTCACGCCGGATTCCAGCATTTTACGCGGCGGCTGCATGATCCAGACACGTCACGGCTCGATTGAAGCGACGCGGGACAAAATGTTCGAGAAGCTGGAGGCGGCGGTTTTATGTTGAGTTCCGCGCTGCCGCGCAACGGAACCAGTCGGCATCGCTTGCAGGCTTGCCTCGAGCGAGCCCGGGAAGCGCATATTGTCGAGAAGCGCGGCTATGTCACCCAGGTGATCGGGCTGGTGATCGAGTCCTCGGGTCCAATCGCGGCCGTGGGAGATATCTGCCGAATCGAAGTTCCAGGCGGCAAAGGCATCCTCGCGGAAGTTGTCGGGTTTCGGGGGGATGGCGTGCTGCTGATGCCCTTGCGTGAATTGCATGGAATTCAGCCTGGAAGTCCGGTCGTGGCGGTGGGACGTTCACTGAAAGTGCCGATTGGGGACGGGTTGCGCGGACGCGTTCTGAATGGGCTGGGGGAGCCGATTGACGGGGCAGGGCCGCTTCGGGCGCTTCGCATGGCCGGCATTACGAATCCTCCGCCGCATCCGCTGGAGCGGCAGCGGATCGACAAGGTTTTCGAAACGGGCATCAAGGCGTTTGATTGCTTCACGCCCTGCGGCCAGGGACAACGGCTCGGAATTTTTGCCGGCAGCGGTGTCGGCAAATCGACCCTGCTCGGCATGCTGGCCAGCCATGCCAATACCGATGTCAACGTGATTGCCTTGATCGGTGAACGGGGACGCGAGGTGCGCGAGTTTTTGGAGAAGGATCTGACGCCGGAAGGAAGGAAAAAATCGATCGTCGTCGTGGCCACTTCGGACCAACCGGCCCTGGTGCGCGTGAAAGGGGCGTTTGCCGCGATGGCCATGGCCGAGCACTTTCGCGATGCGGGAAAAAACGTCCTATTGATGATGGACTCCGTGACACGCTTTGCCCTGGCACAGCGTGAGATTGGTCTCGCCATTGGCGAGCCGCCCACCACGCGCGGTTTCACCCCTTCGGTCTTCGCGCTTCTGCCGCAGTTGCTGGAACGGGCGGGAACGGGCGAAAAGGGCTCAATTACGGGGTTGTTTACGGTCCTGGTGGAAGGGGATGACATGAACGATCCGGTCGCGGACGCGGTCCGTTCCATTCTCGATGGCCATATCGTATTGAGCCGTCAATTCGCGACGGAGAATCATTATCCCGCCATCGACGTATCGGAAAGCGTCAGCCGGCTGACCAGAGACCTAACCACCGCGCAACAACAGGAACTCACAGGGCAGGCGCGGAACTTGCTTGCACTCCTTAGAAAGAATCAGGACCTGATTAACATTGGCGCCTATGTGGCAGGAACAAATACAGAAATCGACCGCGCGGTGCGCTTGCAGAAACCGCTGCGGGATTTTTTGCGGCAGGGCGTCGGCGAAGGGTTTCCAGCGGGGAAAAGCTGGGAGCTGCTGCAATCAGTCCTGAATGCCAAGTGATGAAATCAACCTCGACCGTGGAGGCCCAGAGAACGGGGAGAGAGGCGGCAGCCAATTCTCCGTGTCCTCGGCGGCTCCGTGGTTAACCCTAACTATTCGCTATGAAGAAGTGGAAATTCAGTCTTGAAGCCGTGCGGCTCTTGAAAAACCGGATCGAAGAAACCGCCGCGCAAAAGCATGCGCGCGCCCTCTTGAAGATGAGCCGGGCCAAGGCCGATCTTTCCGAAACGGAAAAGGAATTGAACGCGGCGGCTTTATTGCAATTTTCGACGGGAAAAAAGTCCACCAGCCAGGAACTCCTGCAGCTTAGCCAGTACGTTACGGTGCTCGAAAAGCAGCGCCGTGAACGGCTGGAGAAATGTCTGCACGCTGAAAAAGAAGCGACACTGGCCCGCGCAGCCCTCGAAAAGGCAGCCCGCGAGCGCGAAGTGCTGGATCATCTGCACGACCGCCAAAGCGCGGCGCATAAGTTCCACATTCGTCTGGAAGAACAGAAGTGGATCGATGAGCTGGCGCGCCGCGGACGGCGTGGCGCTTTGCTGGCAGCGTAATCTTCCTCGCAAAACCGCCAAATTTTAGCCGATCGCCCCGAATGGACTCGAGGCTGCGCCTGAACTGTCTCCAGAAGAGTCCAAATGTTGAAACACCTCCAAAGCTCAGCAACGTCGATGGCCGTTGGCGGAATGGCCTTTCTCCTGACGATGGCTTTCATCCTGCAAAAGCCACTCTCCGCCGTCGCCAGCAAACCTGAAGCAGAGGAAGAATCGCCGCACTTGGATTTTTGGCAGCGCCATAACCCCGAAGTCGATCAGTTAATCCAGGAGCTGCAGAAGGAGAAAAAGAACGTCGCCAAACGCGAAGGCGAGTTGCGCGAATTGGAGGCCCGGCTTCAGGCCGAACGTGCGGAAATCAACCAGGTCACGCAACGCGTCGCGCAATTGCAGATTGAGTTTGATCAAAATGTCACGCGAATCAAGGAGGACGAACTGCCCAATCTCAAGAAGCTCGCCCGCATGTACTCGAGCATGTCTCCCGCCGGGGTATCCGCGATTCTGAAGGAACTGGATGATCAAACCGTGGTGAAGTTGATGAGCCTGATGAAGGAAGAGGAGTCCGCGCCACTGCTCGACGCGATGGCCAAAGAGGGAGATGCCCAGACCAAACGGGCGGCAACGATATCCGAGGCGCTGCGCAAAACGATCACCGCCAAACGCAAAGCGCCATGAGCAGCATGGCTTCGCTCACTCCTCCCGTTTCGAGCCCCGCGCCGCAGCCTTCGGCGGATGATTCCGCGAACTCCTCGCCTTTGTGCCGAGCTCCCGGCAAAAAAGCAAACTTTGACCAGCTTCTGGATTCGCATCTTGATTCAAAGGATGAGCAGAAGGACGTATCGCCGGCCAAGAAGCGGGCCGATGAAAAGCCGGCGGATCCGTGGTCCCTTTTAGGCGTGGTTCCTGGCGTTCCGCCCGTCATTCCGCAGCCTCCCGTCGAGCAGAACTCGGACCTCGCAGGCAGCGGGAAATCGGCCGCGGAATTGAAAACTGAACCCGGAGCGATTCCGCCCGC
>DASYTB010000220.1:0-3147 GCA_036002705.1 Verrucomicrobiia bacterium | reverse complement strand
GATGTTTGGCCGTGACGGAAAGCAGATGGTAATCGCCCGCCGGGACCGGCACTTCCTGTATCCGTGCGGCGATGCCGTCCTCATCGATCTCGACGATGACCGGCTCCTCTTTTTTCGATTTTTTATCTTCCTCTGATTTCTTGTCGCTGTCCGTGGAATCTTTCTTTTCGTCCTTCTCTTTTTTTTCCTCGGTTTTGTCCGACTTCTCGTCCTTGTCTTTCTTTTTGTCCTCCTCCGGATCGTACAGCTCGTCATTCGGTTGAAAGGCCGAACGGAGATCTTTTTTCAGCGCGATCTGGTAAATTTTGGTGATTTGATCGAAAAACGGCTCAGGTTGCCGCGCACCCCATGGAGATTGCACCATCGAGCGAATCTCACGATCCGAAAGGAAATAAATCCATTTGCCGTCCGGAGACCAGGCCGGGCTGTAGCTATCGACGCGATCGCTTGTCAGGGCGAGCTTTTTTCCATCCGCCGGATGATAAAGGAAGATCCGCTGAAACATATTGTCAGCGCTTTCCACATACGCCAGCCATTCACCGTCGGGCGACCAGGTGAGATCGTCATGCGGGCCAAAATTCGACGTGGCAACCAGTGTCTCCTTCTTTTTGGTCACGTCCCAAACGAACAATTGAAAATCCTTGTCCACATACGCGATCCATTTCTCGTTTGGCGACGGAACACCATCGTAGCGGAACACTTTCCCCGTATCCGTGACCGGTTTCGGCACGCCAACGCCGTTGGCTGGCAGGGTGGAGAATTCCAATTCGCCGGACTGATCGGTCATGGCGAGCAGCGAATCCTTCGAAAAGAAACGTCCGTTCCGGTAACGAACGGAAGGATTGCGCGTGGCTTCGACAAACCGGCCGTCTTTCACCGGGGCGACGAAAACCTGCCCGCGCGCCGTCAGCACGACGCGATCGCCATTCGTTGAAAGATGCGCGGCAGTCAAATAATCGATCGGCTTCTTCACCCATTTATCGCGCTGCTGGTCATAATCGGAGGGCAGGGTGAAATGGAGGGCGGAATCCGCGTCGTTCTCGATATCGTAGAGGCGGAGGTCCGCGCCGATTGAATAAGCGATCCGGCCTTCCGAAAGCGAGGCTTGCTTCACATCCCAACCGCGATGATGCGTATGCTCCTTGCGTTCCGACCCATCGGACTTCATGGACCAGATATTCATAATCCCATCCTGGTCGCAGAGAAAATAGACGCGGTCCTTCCACCACATGGGATTGCGGCTCGTGCCGGGATAATCCGCGGTCAGCGGGACCGCTTCCTCGCTCCCCTCGGTGAACTTCCAGAGATTTTGCGCCGTGCCGCCCTTGTAACGTTTCGTGCTGCTCCCCTGAAATGGCAGGCGCGTGAAAATAAAAGTCTTCGCGTCGTCCGCGTACATACCCTCGCTCGCTTGCGCGAGCGGCAGCAAAGTCCGCGCGCCCGTTTTCAAGTCGAAAACGGAAACCTGATTATTCGGAAGTGTCGAATATTTCTCGGTCGAATAGAGCACCTTCCCGTCCGGCGTCCATCCCACAACGACGGCGCCCTCGCCTTCGTAGGTTGCTCGCGTTGGCACCCCCCCTTCAATGGGCATGGTATAAACCTCCTCCGGTCCTTCATACTCGGCGGAAAAGGCAACGAAGCGCCCGTCGGGAGAAATCGCGGCGTGAGTTTCAGTCGCCGGATGCGTGGTCAAGCGCTGGGCGATTCCGCCGTGAATCGTTCCTTTCCAGAGATCCCCTTCCGCCGTGAACACAATGGTTTCGCCGTGAATAGCCGGATAGCGGAAATAACCGCGCTCAAATTCGGCGGCCAAAACGAGGGGCGCAAAAATCAGAGCGGATATCACGGAAATCGAAAAGAGGGATCTGAGGCGCATATTATCTGATCAGTTTCATCGAGAGGCTTGCGAATTCGGAGAATGACGCAAGCATTTCTTTGGCGCGGTCGTTCATATGATCGCGGGGATGCGCGTTGGTGGGAGGTAGCGCGGGTCTTGTGGGATGTCGTTGATGTTGCGGCAGGACAGGACCGGTCGCGGCCTTCAGTGTCGGCCTTGCCCGAAGCATCCAACCAAATTTTGGGAAGCCCATATACCCGCAAATCGCCGAACAGAGCATTCTTCCACTGCTTTTGCGCGCCTTCCCAACCGATCTGGCAGTTTTCGGTGAGCCTTAAACCAACTGCGCCGCAAAGCCGCGCGCTCGCGCGAGTGAAAATTGCTCCTTATCGCGCGTCACAAACAATCCGGATTAATCTGCTCCAACAGCGCGAAATGCAGAACATCGGCGCTCCGCGCTCGAAACGATGTTCCAAACGCGGCACTGATCCGCGCGGCTTCATCGATCGCCTCCTCGCCATCCGTTCTTTCCAATGAAAAATTGCCGCGCTCAGGCCATTTTTTGAAAAGCCTTCTCAACCCTTCCGGTAGCTCCGGTGGCAGCTTGGGATTGATCCGTCGCAGTTGGCGCAGACTATTCACGGTTTCAAACTGAGACCAATTCGAAGTCACCCAATCATCGGTAATATGCAGCAAAAAAACGCCCGCGCCGCGCGGTGGCCAGTACCAAACGAACAAAGGCACGATACTAAAAAGGAACTGTCCGCGTAGATGATCAATCCTCTCCCTCATGCAGAGTTTTTAGCGTGTCCACTGGCGGGCATCCTGCACCCAGCCGCTCCACTTCGGCAAACAGCTCATCCGCCGATAACTTCTTTCTCTTCGGCCGCGTCACGACCAAACCGCCCTTCGAATCCGGTACGGCGACCGATTCGCCAGGCTTGATCTTGTCCAGCCGCGACGGCTCTCGAGACAACTGCCTGCGCGCCATTGTCTTCATGGTGACACTTTCGTCTGACATCACCGCTCTCGTCAATCCGTTAACACCGGCGCCATTCGGGTAGGACAGGCGCCCCGCCTGTCCCGTTCGGCGCCTCACCGAACAAGCTTCGCCTCCGCCACTGAGCAGTTACGAGCGGTTACGATTTGTAGTCTTTTGGTATTGCCGCCTGCGCCAAGTGGTAGTACCTTCCGCTGTCCATTGTCCATGACAACCATCTCGCTCAAACTACCCGAAGCGCTCCTTCGCCAAATCACCCGCGAAGCCGAAGGCCGGCGCGTCGGCAAATCCGCCGTCATCAGGCACT
>DASYTB010000219.1:0-4079 GCA_036002705.1 Verrucomicrobiia bacterium | reverse complement strand
CGCGAGCCGTTAATATGAGCGCTCTTTTCGGCACAGTGAGTTTTGACGGCTGGGTGCTCGCCTTTTCGATGATCACAGTCGTCGCGACCGTCGCGATGGGGTTTTGGTCGGCCCGCACTTCCCGTACCGCCGGTGATTTCTTCGTCGCTGGACGGTCGATCTCCGTCGGCTGGAACGCTTCGGCGATTTCCGGCGAATATCTTTCCGCCGCATCCTTCATGGGGATCGCTGGGATGGTCATGAAATTCGGTTACGACGCGCTTTGGTATCCAGTCTGTTACGCGTGCGGCTATTTGTTCCTGCTCTTATTCATTGCAGGGCCGCTGCGGCGGTTTGGCGCTTACACTATACCGGATTTTGCCGAAGGCCGGTTTGATTCTCCGCTCTTTCGCAAGATCGCCGTCTGCTTCGTTCTCTTCATTGGCTTCTTCTACACCATGCCGCAAATGAAAGGCGCAGGCGTGGCGCTCGCCTACATTTTCAAGGGCCTGCCTTATTGGGCGGGCGTGGTGCTGGTCGGCGTGGTCATCACGTTCAACGTTGCCCTCGGCGGGATGAAAGGGATCACGCTCGTGCAGGCGTTTCAATATTGGCTGAAGATGTTCGCGATTTCCGTTCCGATCTTCATTCTGATGAGCGTGTATGGGCCTTACAACCGGCAACTGTCGGCCAATGCCACCGCCTTCGACCAATCATCGGCGGCCGAATTTCGCCATCCCTTGCCGGAAAAAACAGTTCCCGACGCCGCCTGGATTTCACCTTTCGGCGCGTTGACGACCAAAGCCGCCGCGGCGGCAGGTCTCAACAAAGAACAGCAGCGCCCTTATTCGCTACTTTACACCTATTCGCTGATCATCGCGCTGGTCTGCGGGACGGCGGGGTTGCCGCACATTCTGGTCCGCTTCTACACGAATCCCAATGGGGTGGCGGCGAAGCGAACCACCATGTGGGTCATGATTCTTATTGGGATTTTCTACGTTTTTCCGCCTGTTTTTGGAGTGCTGGGGCGCAATTTGATTCCCGAACTCTATTCCGCGACGGGCGCGAAAGGCACGGACAAGGTCGTTTTGGAACTGCCCATGATCCTGAATCAGCGCGTGCCGATGCTCGGCTCGATTTTGAGTGGCATCACCTGCGCGGGAGCATTTGCGGCTTTCATGAGCACGTTCAGCGGGCTCCTTGTTTCGATGACCGGCGCGCTCGCGCACGATGTCTATGGACGGATGCTGCGTCCCAACTCGACCTCGGAGCAGCGAATGCGCGCCTTCAAAGTGGCGGCGGTCGTGATCGGGGCGATTGCCATTTTTTTGGGCATGCAAGTGGAGAAGCTCGATATCAATTATATGGTCGGCCAGGCCTTCGCCATCGCCGCCGCCAGTTACTTCCCGCTGCTCTTCGTCAGCGCCTGGTGGCGCGGCATCACGATGAAAGGCGCGGCCACAGGCATGCTCGGAGGCGGCCTGCTCGCGTTGATCGCGATTTCTCTGACGAGCTTCAGCGATTTAGGGAAGCTGCCGTTGCAGTCCTATTGGGTGGCGCATCCGTTATTTCGCATCCTGTGCGAACAACCCGCCATTTGGGCCGTGCCGCTGGCGATCACGTTGATGATCGTCATCTCAAAGCTAACTCAAAGCGAAATTCCGGCGGATGCGCGAATGAAAATGCTCGTGCTGCACGCGCCGGAAGCGCTGGGCCTGAAACAGGAATACATCCAGGAACACGCGACCGTTCATTGATGCTTTGCCACGCCTGCCGCACGCGATCCTCACGAAATTAGGCGAACAATTCCTTGATGAGGTGGCCGTTGTTGACCAGTTGGACGGGACGGCCAGTGTTCGTATGCAGCACTTGGGCAGGATCGATGCCCATCTTGGTGTAGAGCGAGGCGGCGAAGTCCTCGGGTTTGTGGACGTTTTCGGCGGCGTAGTAGCCTTTCGGATCTGTCGCGCCGACGACGTGCCCGCGTGGAATGCCCGCACCAGCCATTAAGACGGACATCGCGCCCGGCCAATGATCGCGGCCGGCATCTTTGTTGACTTTGGGCGTGCGTCCGAATTCGCCGAGGGCGATGACCAGGGTCTTTTCGAGAAGGCCGCGGCGGTCCAGATCGGAAATGAGCGTGGCCATGCCCTGATCAAAATTCCTTAGATGGTTGCCTTTGAAGGCTTCGAAAAGCTTCGTGTGATGATCCCAGCCGCCGTAATAGACGGTGACGAAACTGACGCCCACTTCGACAAGGCGGCGCGCGAGCAACAAGCGCTGGGCGAAATCATTACGGCCATATTCTTCGCGGAGTTTTTTGTCTTCGCTGTGAATATCAAAGGCTTTTTGCGCTTGAGGCGACGCCACTAGATCGAGTCCGCGCGCGTAGAACTGATCGAAGGAAACGGCAGGATCATCGGCAAGCTTGTCGGCAAAGCGCTTCATTTGATCCAGTGAACGGCGCAATTCCTGACGGGTCGCGGCGCGACCTTCGCTGATTTCGGTTGGGAGGGTCACGTCGCGGACTTTAAAGCTATCGCTGTTCGGGTAGCCGTCGATGACAAAAGGAGCGTGCTGCGCACCGAGAAAATTGGGACCGCCAGAGCGCGAAACTTCCGGCATTGAGATATAGGCGGGCAAGCCATTCCGAACACCGCGGTCGTATGACACCATTGATCCGTAGGAGGGATGAAATGTCACGAATGCGCCGCACGCCACCGGGACGGGCGTGGGCATGCCCGTCATCATGTAATGATTGCCTCCACCGTGATTCGGATCTTTATGGCAGATCGAGCGGACGATAGTCAGTTTGTCCGCGACTTCGGCGAGCTTCGGGACGGCTTCGGAAAATTGGATGCCGGGGATTTTGGTGGAAATGGCTTTGAATTCACCGCGGATTTCCGAGGGAGCATCCGGTTTCGGATCGAAAGTTTCATAGTGCGATGGGCCCCCATCCATCCAAACGAGGATACAGTCCACGTTCTTGCCCGCGAGTTGTTTGCCAACCTGAACGGGCTCCGCGGCATTCGCGCGCAATCGCAGGAGATCACAAAGGCCCAAGCCAACCATGCCGCCCAGGCCAACCTGGATAAAATCCCGGCGGGTCACGCCAGCGCAATTCGTGTTCATTTTCATATCCGAGGCGCCTCTCCAAAGGCGCGTTTAAACTTAAGTGGCAGCGCGTTGGTTGTCCTTGGACTCTCGAAGGCCGGTGGTTATTCGTCAATCACTAAGATTTATCATGGGTAAAACCGGCCCAGTTCCGTTCGGGAGCGGGGCGGACGCGCGTCCACGCTATCTCGAATGGTTCGGCCTCGACTCCCTGACGATAGGTGGTTACGCTATGCTCGTGAGTGAGCTACAACACCTGCCCTCTCCAGATGCCCCGAGTTCAGTCGCGTCGGCAGAATCGGCGGAAGGGTGGGGTCGATTGCTGGCTCGGGAAGTCGCGGCTGTTCTGGAACAATATCCGGACGCCGATCCCGAGGATGTGCGGCGCACGCTCATCTAGCTGCAAATGTCGCCCTGGAAAGGCTGAACAGGAGTTTACGCCGTGGCCGAGGTTTTGCCGCTTTCCGAAAACGAACTAAGATTCCTTGAGTCGCTGGTTCAGCACGAGGTCCGCTTTATGGTGGTAGGACTCTCGGCGGCGGCCTTACAAGGCGCCCCCGTAGTCACCGAGGATGTTGACCTCTGGTTTGAAAACTTGAACGACCCCGGCCTTACGAAAGCGCTTCGCTCGGTCGGCGCTGGCTACGTGCCCCCTTTTGGTTTTAACACGCCGATGCTTGCGGGTTCAGGAGCCGAGCCTTTCGACGTTGTGATTTCGATGAGCGGCCTGGATCGTTTCAGGACGAATTTAAGAACACGGTGCTCATCCAAATCAAGAGGGTTCCCTTAAGCCTTCTTTCACTTGAACGAATTGTGGCGAGCAAAACCGCGGCGAATCGGCCGAAAGACAAACTCGTCCTGCTGGTCCTTGAAAACACACTTCGCACACTCCGGCTGAAACCAAAGGATTAAGAGGAGAGATTTGATTGCGGTATATGGCCGTATCGCGCCGGCGTTGCGGGAGCGGTTGAAGCAACAGATCTACG
>DASYTB010000218.1:0-8379 GCA_036002705.1 Verrucomicrobiia bacterium | reverse complement strand
AAATTAGCTCACCGGAACTCGGAGGAGAGATCAGAAGGGCCAAGTCCAGCGTCGGCGCCTTTCGCCGAGTTGGAACTTGATTGCAAGGATCAGGACTCGAGGCGAAATCCTTAAGCTTGCCTCCCCCTGAAGGACTCAGCGTCGCGCCTGCTTGTACCGGCGGGAAATGCAACCGGAGCTGACATGGGCGAAAAATGCTTTAAGATAAGGCTGGAACATTTGCCAGTTCAACCTCTGGCGGATTCCGGGTTATTCTCTGTAGAGCGGAGGGGAGGAATCGGATCAGTGAAAGATCCAAACTCCGCGAGATTGTTTATTTATGGAAACTGATGTTCAACAGAAGCCCGCCTGGGCTTCGTGGGGTAAACGCATTGGAATCATCCTGGGACTTCTAGTTCTGCTCCTGGTGGTGGCGTATTTCGTCGGGACCAGTTCGGCCTTCATCAAAGGGATTGTTCTGCCGAGAGTGAGCAATGCGATCAATGCGAAGGTAACGGTTGATGAGATTTCATTGAGTCCATTCTCCAGCGCGGATATTCATGGCTTGCGCGTCCAAACCACTGGCTCGGAACCGCTTCTGACTGCGACGGAGGTTCGCCTGCGCTACGGGCTGATCGACATTATCAAAGGGAATATCCACGTGGATGAAGTCACGCTGGACGGCCCGACGATCAGTATTGTTCAGCAGGCAGATGGCACGAGCAACCTGGACCCGCTTATTAAAGGCGGAAAAGCGGGAGAGAAAAAATCGCCTTCAAAAGAGCCGACAAAGCTGGCGATCAACAATGTCTCGCTGAAGAACGGCACGTTGCGACAGGTGGTGAACGGGAAAGACGGCTCGGTCAACCGCACGGAAATCCAGGGGCTGAACGTGTCGCTGGATCACTTGGGAAACGGGCAGAGCGGAAAGTTAACTTTGGCCTCCTCCTTCCAGGTGCGCCAAACGCACGGCCAAACCAATAACCTGCTCGCAGGCAATATTTCGGGGGGATACGACCTCGCCCTTAATCAGCAATTGCTGCCGCAGTCTGTCAAAGGCTCGACGAAGCTCACCGTTTCGCAAGCGGAAGGAAGTTATAAAGATTTGGGCAGCTTAAGTGGTTCGCTGGACGCGGACCTGACGCCAAAAGAGATCCGGCAGGTCGCGCTCAGATTTTTTAAGGGCGATCAGCAACTCGGGCGTTTGCAGGTGAGCGGTCCGCTGGACCTCGAGAAAAGAGAGGGCGACCTGAAAATCGAGATTCTCTCCCTCGATAAAAACACGCTCTCTCTCGCGCTGGCAGGCCGAGGCTTCGATCTCGGAAACTCCGTCCTTAATTCGACCAACCAGGTAACGATCTCGCAAAGCGGGTCCTTTTTTTCAGCGAAAGGAAATTTGAGCGGAAGCCGACTCAGCTTTCGGCAAGTCGAGATGGTTACGCCTGAAATCAATTTAAATCTCGATTATCAGACGACGGTCAACACGACAGAAAAATCGGCGGTCTTGCAGCGGGTGAACGTCACCGGGCAATCGTCTGGAAAAACCTTCCTTACCACGGACCTGGACCGCCCGATGAACCTGAGCTGGGGACAAGCGGTGCAAGGATACAAAGACGCTTCGCTCGGCGTCGTGCTCACCAATTTCAATCTGGCAGAGTGGAAAGCGGTGATTGGGACGAACTTGAATTCTGGAGTGGTGAGCGCGACGGTTTCTCTGACCTCACAGCAGGACGGGCAGCTTCTCAAGACGTCCATCACCGCGCAGATCGAGGGGCTGAATGCCCGGTTTGGCAGCAATTCGCTGGAAAACGCGGCCGTGACTTTTCAAGGCAACGGGACCGTCGAAAAACTGAAGATCGTTGATCTGCCGCGCTACGCATTGACGTTGCGACAGAACAACGACGAGGTCGTGAACGCGACCGGCGCGGCGCGCTATTCGCTCGACAGCAAGGAGGCGACCGCCGAAGTGACGGCCAATGCGATTTTGGCGCGAGTGCTGAAATTCGCGAATGTTCCCGAAGCGCGCGCGCAGAATGGTTCAGCACGAATCACGGCCAGCTATAGAGATTCCGGCGGTAAACGTGCCGCAGTTGGCAGCGTCGGCCTGGCAGATTTCACCGGCGGCTACGGAAATTATTCATTCACGAACTTTACCGTGGGATTGGATTACAACGTGGCGATCCAGGGGCAGGACGTGAATATTTCGCAGGCCACTTTGAGCGTCAAGCAGGGGGTGAACACGGGCGGCACCGTTGATGTGAAGGGAACTTATAATCTGGAGAGCAAAGCCGGGAAGATCTCTTACACTGCGGTCGGGCTTAATCAAAATGCCTTCGCGCCGATACTGGCCTCTTCTCTCGGCGAGAACCAGCTTGTTTCAATTTCGCTGAACTCCTCGGGCGACGCGGCGTTGGACCCGAAGGGGGAAACAGCCATCAAAACGCAGATGAAGATTTCCAATTGGGTCGTGCGGGACAAGGCAGGTAAACTGCCGAAAACGCCGTTGAGCGTGGAGTTAAATCTCGACGGCGGCATGCGCCAGCAGGTACTTGATTTGCGGCAGTTGGTCGTTCAACTCACGCCGAACGAACGCGCCAAAAATGCGCTGCAGCTTCAAGGCAAGCTGGACATGTCGAAAACGAATCCGAGCCCGAGCACGATCACCCTGCGTTCGGAATCCTTCGACGTGACGCCGTATTACAACATGTTCGCCGGCGGAAAAACCAACACCAGCGCGAATGCCCCCACGTCAACCTCCGCGCCGCAAAACACCACGACCGCCGCGGTGCCCGCCGGAGAAGCGAAGGAACCGCCGACGATGAACTTGCCTTTCCAGCAACTGACGGCTGATCTGAAGATTGATCGTTTCTATCTGCGCGAAGTGGCAATTTCGAATTGGACCGGAACAGTTGCGATGGGGTCGAACGTGATCCAGGTGAATCCATTCAAGCTGCAACTGAACGGCGGAGCGGTAAACCTCACGGCGAACGTGGATGTGGGCCGACCCGGTTACGTTTATGACCTCGGCTTCAATGCGGACTCTGTGCCGCTCGCCCCGCTGGCGAATTCCTTCGGCAGCTCGACCAATAAATTGCAGGGTAATTTCATTGGCCAGGTGCAGATTCATGGAGCGGGTGTGACGGGGCCAAATCTGAAAAAGAACCTGGGCGGGGATGCCTCGGTAAACCTCACGAACTTGAATTACCAGGTCGTCGGGCCCAGGCTTCGGAATATTTTGGTGCCGATCTCTCTCGCGTTGCAGGTTCCGGAATTGACGGAGACTCCGCTCAATTGGGTCGCGGCGCAAACCGAGATAACGAACGGCGTGGTGAATTTGAAGCACCTCGGCGTCGAGTCGGCGGCCTTTTACGCCGAAAGCGCGGGCGCTATGGCTCTGGCGGATGTGATCACGAATTCCTCGCTCAATTTGCCCATCGACCTCTCCTTGCGCCGCAACATCGCGGAAAAAGCGAGACTTCTTTCGCCTGATACTCCAACCAATGCGCCCTACGCGAAGCTGCCACGTTTCGTGACGGTCAAAGGGACGCTTGGCTCGCCCAAAACGGATATTAACAAGCTTGCTCTTCTCGGCACGTTTGCGCGCGAAGCGGCAGCTTTTGGCCTGGGGAATCAAAAGGCCGAACAAGCGCTTGGGGCGGTGGGCAGCCTCCTGACCGGCCAGCCCGCGGGAACAAATGCGAGCGGCACAAATACGACCGGCAATCTGATCCAGGGACTAAATGGCCTCCTTGCGAAACAACCGACGAACGCGGCAAGTCCAGGCACAAATCGGACGTCCGGTGTGCTGCGGGAACTTGGAGGTCTCCTCGGAACTCCAAAGCCGAGCACCAATGACACGAAGACCAACGCCGCCCCGGCAAAGCCAGCGCAAAATCTTTTCGATTCACTTCTTGGCCCGCGCAAATAAATAATCCCCAATGGATCAAGTCCTCGATTACCTGCGAGCGAACCGCGATCGGTTCGTGCGCGAGCTGATTGAATATGTTGGCATTCCCAGCGTCTCGGCGCAGGAACAACACAAACCCGACATGCGCCGCGCCGCGGAATGGATCGCCCGGCGCGCGAAAAGCGCCGGATTGGAACCAGCGATTTTCGAAACGAAGGGACATCCCATTGTGCTGGCGCGGACTCCGCGCATAAAAGGACGACCGCACTTTCTAGTTTACGGCCACTACGATGTCCAACCCGCGGAGCCATTCGAGTTGTGGAAATCACCGCCATTCGAGCCCCGGCTTCAAGGCAAATACCTCTACGGCCGAGGCGCCAGCGACAACAAGGGACAGCACATGGCGCTTTTGCGGGCACTGGAAGCTTATGCGGCGACCGGAACGGAGTTGCCGTGCGATATTTCCTTTCTCATCGAAGGGGAGGAAGAAGTGGGCAGCAGTAATCTGGCAAACTTTCTCCGGAAGCAGCGGAAGAACCTGGATTGCGATACCGTTGTCATTTCCGACACCGGCATTCCCAAAGTGAATCAACCCGCGCTGACTTATTCGTTGCGCGGCATCGTTGCTCTCGAAGTGACCGTCCACGGTCCTTCACGCGATTTGCATTCGGGATTGTTTGGCGGATCCGTGGATAACCCGGCGCTGGTGCTTTGCCAGATGCTGGCGCGGGTTCGCGACAAAAACGGCAAAATCACGATTCCGGGTTTTTATGACGGCGTAAAACCGCTCACTAAATTTGAGCGGAACGAAATCAAGAAGCTGGGTTTTAACGCCGGAGAATACGCGAAATTCCTCGGAGTTCCCCAGTTGTTCGGCGAAAAGGGATTCACCCCAAACGAACAGCGCAGCGCCCGGCCAACCTTTGAGATCAACGGTTTGACCAGCGGGTACCAGGGTCAAGGCAGCAAAACCATCGTGCCCTCCTGGGCGCGCGCGAAGATCACGTGCCGTCTGGTCGCGGACCAAAATCCAGAGAAAATGGGAAAGCTTGTCGCCCACTATCTGAAGAAAGCCGCGCCGCCGACAGTCCGGGTGGACGTCGAGGCAGGCCACGGCGGAGAACCATATCTGGTCGATCCCACCAGTTCCGCCGCCCAGGGCGCGCTTCGCGCATTGCGCAAAGCCTTCAACGCGGAACCCGTCTTGCTCAGAGAGGGCGGGTCAATTCCGATTGTGACGGATTTCAAGCGGATTCTGGGCGCCGAGACTTTGCTGCTCGGGCTCGCGCTTCCGGACGATAACCCGCACTCGCCCAACGAACACTTTAATCTCGATTGCTTTGAAAAGGGAATGCGCATGAGCGCATATCTTTGGCCGGAGTTGGCGAAAGCCGTGAGCCAGCCGTAACGATGAAATCGGAATCGGGTAGGACAGCCGCCTCGGCTGTTGCGAGCGGGCGCCTCGCCCGCGCGCAACGACCACTGACCCGCTCGATATTTGCTGCCCGCAAATCCTTGAGCGACCGCCCGGCGAGGCGTCGGGCTGGACAGCCGAGGCGGCCGTCCTACCCAAAAATCAACTGACGAAAGCATGGACGTAAATGCGCAAAGTCCGTTTCAGTTTCTCAGCCTGATCGCCGCTCCCGCGTTGCTCACCAATGCCACGTGCGTTCTGGCCATGAGTACCATCAATCGGATGCTTCGGACCCGGGACCGGATGCACGAGCTTTTTCTCGAGGGCAAATCCGGCCAGCAGGAAATGTCGGAAGAATTCCTGGAGCAGGTTGGCCGTGTGGAAAGGCAGGCCCGGCTGCTGCTGCACGCGCTCGGCGCGATCTATGTAGCCCTGGGCTGCTTTGCCGGCGGCACGCTCATGACACTGATCGGGCTGGCGTTGAACCAGTTTATCCACAGCTCGATTCTTACTCTCTTCGTGCTGGTTGGTATCACGCTCGTATTCGTCGGCGTCTCCAGCTTGATCTTCGGAAGCGCGCGACTTTTTCAGGCCACGCAGATTTCGTTGCTCAATCTCCAGGCCGAAGCCGACTTCCTGCGCGCGCGACCGGCTTCTTAAGGGACTGGGCCACGGTTTGACCGCTCGCCCCTCAGACTGAGATTAGACCAAAACGACCAAAACCCAAAACCGACAATTTCCAATTGACATGGGATTTTGATAACCCCATAAGCACTTCCTAAACTAGCTAGCGATCTTGAATGAACCCTTCCATTCACGCCCGAACGCTCCCCGTGTCGCTGACAATTTTCGCGCTTGTTCTCGTTTTGGGCCGCTTGCATGCGGTGGAGGAAAATTCTGAAGAAAACACGGGCCTGCCTGTGGGGCGATCCGCTCCCCATTTCACTCTCCCCGAACAGAACGGCAGGGAGATTTCTCTGGAAGCGCTTCTGAAGAAGGGGCCGGTGGCGGTCGTATTCCATCGCTCGGTAGATTGGTGCCTCTACTGCAAGCTACAGATGATCCAGCTCCAGCGCCTTCAGAAGGAGATCGAAGCGGTTGGAGGGAACGTCGTGGCGATTAGCTATGATCCGGTGGAAAAACTCAAAGATTACGCAAAACGACACAGTATTACCTTTCCCCTTCTTTCGGATACCGGTAGCAAAACCATCGACGCGTACGACATCCGCTATAAGGAAGCGCCGCCGGAAAAGAGTGGCTTTGCTCGTCACGCCACCTTTGTCCTCGACGAAAACGGAGTCATTCGCGCCAAGCTGTTTCGGATCAGCTATCAGGAACGGCCGGCCGTGGATGCCTTGATCAAGGCGCTTAAAGAAGCCCAAAAACCAACAGGAAAAACCAAGCCATGAAAAGAAACAAAGTATTCGGAGCGGCCGTGATTCTCTTCGCCTCGGCTTTTATTCCGATGGCCAAGGCGGATCTGTTTAACCTTACGGATGTGAACGCCGATCCTAACATTTTCGAATGTGACATCACCGCCGTCCAAAAAGACGTGACCATTGGTGGCGCGACCGTCCACGCGATGGCTTACGAAGATGAGAATGCTTCTGTGCCGCCCGCCAGCGCGGGCGTTCCCGTTCAGGTGATCAAAGTCAAAGTCGGGGACATGATCATTTGCCGTTTCAAAAATCAGCTCTCCGCGGAGAGCGCAAGCATCCATTGGCACGGGATCGAATTAGACAACGATAGCGACGGGACGCCGGTTTCGCAGGATGCGGTCTTGCCAGGCCAAAGCTACACGTATCGATTCAAGACATCCCGCCCAGGGATATTCTGGTTCCACTCGCACATGCTGCCCGGCAACACCCTCTTTTCCGGAATTTATGGCGTACTCATTATCGAGAACAATATTGAAGGATCGCTCATCACCGCTGGCACGTTGCCCGCAGCTTCGGATACTTACACCCTTGCTTTAAGTGACATCGACTTCGACGGCACAGGGAAAATTGGCAAGACCCTCAGCGGTGCCACCAAAACCGAAAACGAATTGATTGAACTTTGCCACCTTTCCGCCATTGGCGACCCCGGCGGCGATCACGGCGCTTGCACGGTCTCTGCGGCGCCTGGCGCCACTGTGCTGGTCAACGGCCAAAAACCTGACGCCGGTGCGCAAACGCCGATGTTTACTGTTCCGTCGGGTAAGCGGATCCGGCTGCGCTTATTAAATGAGAGCATCTCACGGCATTTCCGGCTAAAGCTGCTCAATAGCGGCGATAACAATCTCTATCGTATCGGTGGCCAGGGCGGGTTGCTCGATAACATCGTTCTCGAAGGCGGCATCAAGGGCACTTGGGACACGAAGTACAGCCTCGGCGAGGTTCAGATTGGCTCTGGCGTCCGGGATGACGTGATTATTTATCCTACCGGCGCGGACGGAACGATCATCCAACTGGTTGGGAATCCGACGGTGGGTCCCTATAACATTAGCACGGCGCTGCCGGCAAATTATCCGGTCGCCTATTTTAAAATCAGCGGAACAGCGAGTGACCCGGCCCCGGCGGCGGGTGATCCGATCCTCCAGGGAACCGGTGAAGATATCGAGAATATCAAAACACTGCCGACCGTGACGCCATTAATCGATCCCGCCCCGTTTGGCGGCAGCAGCGATGAGACGATCAAGTTCTTGACCACGACACCCAGCGGACCGGGTACGTTCGTTCAAAATCTTCCGACTGTGGATAACTACGTCGCGTCTCTGGATTCGAATGCGGGCAACGGCGACTGGCTTGTCCTGCCCCGGCCTCCGACCGCGCGATACGCCTATGTCGGCGACCTGCTCGAGCTGACGGTCCGCAATCAAAGCAGCGGCAATGGTGCTCATCCTTATCACCTCCATGGATTCTCAATGCAACCGGTCCGAATGGTCGATAATGCGACCGGGACTACGCTCTATAATTTTGATTATGATGAATTCGTGGACACCGTGGACGTGCAGGGCGGGCAATCTTACGTCTTCCGCGTGCGGCTGGATGACCGGCCAAAGTTCTGTGATTTATCGCCCGATTATCCCTCGCCCAAT
>DASYTB010000217.1:0-5284 GCA_036002705.1 Verrucomicrobiia bacterium | reverse complement strand
AAAAGCGCGAGCCAAAAGGCTCGCGCTCTCCGGGTAATTGGGCTTGGTTTACCCTAAAGTGAAGTTCTAGAATTTGTTGGCGCGGTAGGCACCCATTTCTGGCGCGTCGGGATTTACTTCGGGGCCGAAGTAGCGAAGCATGACGAGCGGCTCGGTTTCGGAGGTGTTTTCGAAGGCGACGCCAGCTTTCGCGGCGGTTTCGGTGCAGAAGACTTCGTCCTCGGTGAGTTCGTGGAAACGGATCATTTTCGGGCAGTCGAGGTTCAGGTTGTTCATGCGGCCTTGACCCTGGACGACGATCAAGCCGTAAGCGCCATTATCCTTGATCGTGCATTTCTGGCCGGGCTCGACGGTTAATTCCTTCGCGGTGAACAGTTGCTCATTGTTGATTCGGCCATAAACAATCCAGCGATCCACGAAGCGTTGTTTGCGTGTGTCGGCGAGAGGCACCGGTTCGAGATAGTGATTCTCTTTGAAATGAGGATCGACATTGCCTTCCCAATCAAGCTGATTGACGATGAAATCCAAATCGCGGTGCTTCTCTTTCGGCATATCTTTGACCAGGAGGGACCACGGAACTTCGCGGCCTTCGACGAGGGATTGGTACATGCCGAAAACATCGGAGCCCCATTGCGGCTCGTAGGTGCAAACGGAGCCGGGGGCGTGGAGAATGCCGGGCGGAATCAGCCAACCGGTGCCGGGTTTTAAACGATAGGCGCGGGAAAGATCAAGAATTCCATTGTCGCCTTTGTTCCAATCCTCGAGGCACTTTCGCACTTGTTTTTTGGTCGTGCCCGGTTCCAGCCCCATGAAGGTGTAGGGAAAATTGTTGCCGGTGGCGTTGTGCTGGGGTGGAAAGTAATAGGATTCCGGTTTTCCTTCCTGGCCGACCAGTTTCGCCTGCTTTTGCGACTGGTGCATGTGGTGCGGGATGGGGCCCATATTGTCGAAGAATTTCGAATAGACCGGCCATTTTTTGTATTTGTTCCAGATCTTCTTCCCGATCAGGTCGCCACCCATTTCGGCGACGGCATCCGCGAGCGTGAAGCGATTTTGACCTACGACGACGTAACTCAATCCTTCGTCCGGCGTGCGATTTTCATTGGCAGCGGGCGTGGTCGAAGCGAACCAGCGTTCATCAATGCCGCCGCGGTTCAGGCCATACGCGTAGAGATCATCTGGATGGAGCTTGAGGCGCTTGCCAGGTTGCAGGAAAGAGCGGGGCACCCAGCATGGGGCGAGCCGCAAAAGACCGTTTGAATCCGCGAGCGCTCCTTCGACCAGGCTTCGCACATTTTTGGAAACTGTTTTCAGACCCGTGACTGTGTTCATTTAAAATCCAATGGCGGAGCTTAGTAATCGGCCATTCAAAGTCAAAACAATCGCGGAGTTTAACGGCGGCCATTCGGCTGGACGCCAACGGGAAGCACCCGGGACGGGTGCGCTACGCTACGTTGCTACATGGCTAAGAGGCGGAGCGTGTTCGGGTCAGGTCCTTGCGCCGGATAATACTTCGTGAGCAGGCGGTGGAAGATCGAACCGTTCTTGCTGTCGTTGTTGACGGTGGCGAAAAGAGTCGCGCAGGAGCGAAGCTTCAAGTCATCGGGCGAACCGAAAATGTCGTGAGCGAAACGGCCGTCGAGTTGAAGAAGCGCTGTTACGCATTCCAGCAAACGCGAGCCGAGAATCGGGTGGCGGAGATACGCTTCGGCTTCGGCGCGGCTTTTGATTGCATAAAACTTCGATATCGAGCTGAAGCCGAGGCCATCGAATTGCGGGAAAATATACCACATCCAATGGGTCCGTTTTCGCCCCGCTTTGATTTCAAAGAGTGCGCGGGTGTAATCGGCCTCTTGCGCGGCGACAAAACGGGCCAGGTCAAAGGGATCAGAGGTTTCAGAATCTCTCCGCATGTTCAATTGCGCTTCGAAGGAGGCCTAGCTTCAGCAGTTCCTGGGCGACGCGCATCCACATACAGATGTGATCGTAACGTCGCTCTTGGAAAAGTAACAACTCTGTTACTTTTCATTTTTTGCGCTCCGCGATTGAAATTCTTAATCGTTGCGCTGCCATGAACAATCTTCGCAGAAGCGCGGGAACCTTCCGTGGGTTCGTGCCTCTCACCTTAAAGCGACCCGCATTTGTGATTACCAAGACTTCACTTCGCCGGGCAACCGGAGTTTTCTCTGCTGGCGTCTTCTCCGCGACCGTGCTCCTGCACACCGGCGCGGTGTTCGGCCAAAGTGTGCTGCCGATTGCGCCGCAGCCTGCCGACCTGCCGGTGCCCACGCTCTTTACGGTGCGAACGGTCAGTTACCAGGCGTTGCCGCCGAACGATCACTATTCATCGTCCCTGCTCGCGGTCGGCGAAGGCAAAGCGTTCGGGCAGAACGCGGGGGCAGAGTTTTTGTACGACTTCGACGCGCCGGACGATTTGACGCTGAATTCTTGGCTACCGATTCAACTCCAATATGGCGACGCACCGCAGACGGTCCTGGCGGTGGATCGAGCTTCTGGCGCGTATGTGGGACAATCGATACGCGGCTTCGGATTCACGGTCGCCGCGGATGGGACCTTCCAGGTTGACACTGGAATTCCGACGCTAACCCAGCCTTTGGGGCTGAATCGATTTTTTGGTGGTTATCAGTCGGTCATGACCGGAATTTCGGATGATCGAGCGGTGGGCACTGCTACTTATTTAATTCACACGCAAATGCCCTTAAGCGGGGGCGACGGCACTGTTATTTCCGGGCCTTCGTTGTTTTTTCAATTCCCGGTTTTCGGCTCAGGCGAACCGGTCGATCTCAGCTTGAAGGTGGAGGGATTGTTTACGCGGGTGCGAGGTTTTCGCGGCAATCTAATCGTGGGCGATTCGACTACCAATATTAATTATAATTCTTCGGATTCTTCTCCTGGCCCGTGGAATTCCTTTTCGAGTGCGTGGATGATCGACACCAGTCAACCCGGCAGCGGGCGCCTGCTGGCGGGCATTCCGTCCCTGGCGACGGCCACGGATGGTTCGCGCGAGGGAGGCTGGGTTGGGCTCAAGGACGGAACGGGGAACTATCACGCGACGCTCTGGTCCGGTTCAGAGGTGACGGCCGTAGATTTGAATCCACCGGGCTTTTTTGATTCTCGCGTGACGGGCATGAGCTCCGAATTCCAGGTGGGCGACGGCTGGCTGGGCGGACCGGCGTTTACTCCTGGTGCGGTGCGTCACGCGCTGTTGTGGCGGGGCAGCGCCGAGAGTGTCACCGATTTGAATCCGCTGCTTCCGCCCTCGATTTCGGGCGCCGAGATCAACGGAGCGGATGCCCAGGGCCTTATCATCGGTTCATACAGCCTGCCCAACTTCCAGCAGCTTGGTTTCATTATGACTCCGAACCCTGCCCTCTCCGTCGCTTCTTTCTCGGTTGATTCGTCCACTCCGGCTCCGGGCGGATCGGTCCTGGCCACGGTCAGTTTGGGCGCGCCCGCAGTGGCTGGCGGGGTATCGGTAAATTTTACGACGAGCGATGCCTCATTGATTCCTGCTTCCACTGACATTTTTATTCCGGAAGGTCAGACCAGCTCGAGCTTTGAACTCGCGACCAGTCCCGGCACGGTAACAAGATTCATGACCGGACCCGCGGCTGTGACGCTCGTCGCGCACACCGCCTATACTTCCCGTTCAGCGACTCTGGTCGTGACGCCGGTCCCGGCCACGAGTCCGATCGCTTCGTTGACGCTTAGTCCGCCGCGTGTCACTCCCTGTGATGTGATTAACGGAATTGTGACGCTGGCCGGGCCTGCACCTTCCGAAGGGGAGGTGGTCAACTTCAACAGCGGCGATAGCGCGATCGTTCCGACGCCAGCCAGTTTCGTTATTCCGGCGGGGGCTTCATCTGGTGCCTTCAATTTTACGGCTACGGACGCGAATCCACTTTTTTTCGGTGCGGTGCCAGTGGTGTTGCAAGCGGAAACCGGAACGACCGTCCAGCAGGCAACCGTTAGCGTCGCGCGCGTGCTCAAGCCAAACATGGTGGTCCTGGGCGGACCCCAGAACGCCGTCACTACGGTGCCAGGCGGGATTTCCGGTGTCGGGTTCGTCGCGCTAAACGCCGCTGCGCCGGTCGATTCGATTATTCTACTGAGCAACTCAAACCCCGCCTTGAGTCTGCCGCAGTCGGTCACCGTCCCGGCTCGAACGTGGACGGCGATCCTGCCCTGGACGAGTTTGCCCGTGGCGACTTTGACCACTGGGATCGCGATCGCAAGCGTCAACGGTTTCACGAGTACGAACAGCTTGACGGTAACGGCGACCCCTCCTCCTTCTCTCCAGTCTGTGACGATACCGGTTGTCTCTCCCAGCCAAACATTTTCCAGCGGCGATACGCTGACCGGCACAGTGACACTGAGCGGTCCCGCATTTCTCGGCGGGATGAACATCACTTTGGGCAGCGACACGCCAGCCGCTGTGCAACTTCCAGCCAACGTTGCCGTGCAGGGTGGGGCGACCTCGGCGAGTTTCAGCGTCGTCGCCAATCCGGTCGCCGGACCCACGCCCGTCACGATCACTGCTACGCTGGCGGGCTTCCCGACGCGTTCGGCACTTTTGACCGTGATTCCCGGACCGACCCTGACATTAACGAGCTACAACCTCGCTCCATTTACAACGATTGGGCCGGGAGCCGTGACGACTGGCACCGTGACTTTGAATCAACCGGCTCCCGCCGGCGGCCTCACGCTGGCCCTGTCGGCCAGCAATCCGCAACCAGCCAAGTTTCCGGCCACAGTGACGATCCCACAAGGTCGGATTTCCGGGAACTTCACCGTTCAGGGAAATAGCGTCTCGGCTCCCGGCACGACCAGCTTGATCGCTTCATACACAGGTGCGCTCGCCCCGCTTGGCACGTCCGTCTCTACGGCCTTGACCGTAGCACCGACCGATACCTTGCACGTCACAAAAGCGACCTGGTCCAAGTCCACCCAACTCCTGACCGTGACTGCCACGAGCACGAACCCACAGGCGGTCCTGAACGTGCTGATCGCAAGTGGGAACGTGCTGCTCGGGACGATGAACAATCAAGGAAACGCAAGCTACGCGTTTCAGATGAACATCGCTTCGATCGCCTCCGTAAATCTCAAGAGCAACCTTGGTGGAGCAACCGGCCAGGGCGTCACGCAACTTCCCTGAGCGCACTTTTGAACGAAAGAAAAACCTCGCAGCATTCCTTCGGCGCGATCAATGAGGGCCCCGCTCCAAGCTCCAAGGGCGCCACGGAAAAGAGTGGAGTTGAAGAAA
>DASYTB010000216.1:0-8136 GCA_036002705.1 Verrucomicrobiia bacterium | reverse complement strand
CGCGGATTTTTTGAAAACGGTCGTAAAGGGATTTGAGGAGCTTGGCGTCGAAACCGGTGCCGACTTTCGCGGCAAAAATCAGCTTTGCATTCGCATAGTAGCCCACAAGCACGGAGCCAAAGTAAGGACGCGACCCTTCCGGATCGGTGTAACCGCCAATGACGAACTCCTGCTCGAAGCCCCATTTGAATTTGACCCAGGCACCGCTCCGCTGGCCGATCTCATAAGCGGAATCGCGTCTCTTGGCGATGAGGCCTTCGAGCCCGAGATGTTGCATGGTCGAACTGAGTTCTTCTGGCGAACCATGGAGCGCGCCCGAGAAGCGCAGGCAATCGCTTTTGTTTTCGAGCACGGTTTTGAGCAGCGCCTTGCGATTCACCAAAGGAAGGCGGGTTGTGTCCTTCCCGTTCAAGTTCAGCAGGTCGAACGCGTAATAGAAAAGAGCTGCATTTTTAAAGCCCGGTTCATTCGCGCGCTGCAACAGTTGGAATGAGCCGCGGCCATTCTCGTCCAGAGCCACAACTTCTCCGTCGAGGACGATTCTTTCGCAGGGTAGCTTCTGCAAGCCGCGGACAATCCCCGGAAACCGGGAGCCGAGGTCCTTGTCATTCCGCGAGAGCAGGCGAACCTCGTTGCCATCCTTGATCGCCAACCCGCGGTAGCCGTCGAACTTGATCTCGTAAACCCAGTTGGGGCCGGTCGGAAGCTGAGCAAGCAACCGGCATTTCATCGGTTCAACAAAGTGCGGCCTGGCTACAGGAAGGCTTGCCAGCAAGCCGCTGGTTCTTCCCGTCCCTGGTTTTTGCCCGACTCCTTTCGTGCTCCCCGATTTCAAGTTTTTCCTCGGCATAACTCCTTACTCCTGCGCATATCCGATAAATGCACAAACTGCGGCCTGCGCGCTGGCCAAAACACATGGCAAAACCTAAATTCCCCTGGATTCGGTGGATAGGACAGGCGTCCCGCCCCTCCTATCGGCTCTGAGTCAGGAAACTCACGGATGTCCATAGTGGATCCGGAATATATTACTCCAGAGGTGAGTTCAGCAACGCCGACCAGGAGACACGCCGATTCCAAGCGCGGCTCCCTGCCGCCGTCGCTGTAATGCGGCACATGGTTACGCATTTTCATGGACTTTCCACTCAGTATTGTCATGGGAAGAGTCTATGATTAAGGATAAGCCGGATTTTGGTTCAGTCCTTAGCTTGTGCTGGTGATTGAATACCCGCGCACCAAAGACGCGCCATTGTCCATTTGATCCATTTGATGGTCAGGGTTGATTACCAACCAGTATGTCTATTGTTGAACGCATGACCGGTCTCGAAGTCATCGAAGAAATCAAGCGTTTACCAAAGAAGGAGCGCGTCAAAGTTATCGATTACGCGCGCGCTGCGGACAACGAGCAATTACCGCCGGACGAGCTGGTCGAATTGATTCAGAAGATGGTCGAAGAGCCGGATCCAGGCGAAACAAAGCGCCTAAAAGAAGAGATCTTTCGCGGTTTTTACGGCAACGAGCCGCATGCCTAAGATACTGCGTGCTCGGCTCCCAAAAGCCTCTATTCGCTCATCTTCTGGTTCGAGCAAAAGAACGCAACATCACCGCGGATGATTTTCGACCGATGTTGGTATGGCTTGATACCAACCCAACCGTCCCGGATGGCCCCTGGTTCAAACGATTCCCGGCCTTCATTCTTTGCGGAGAGGGCGAATTGGTAAAAACCTTTCTCCTCCCCGGTCAAGCTCCAGTCGGCTCAGAAGTCTCTTGATTCAAGACTCGACGATCCAGAGCTTCGGCTCCTGAAACGGGCAACCCCAATCTTTTGTCCTTCTGAACGCCAAGACCCGGGTTTCTCACCAGAACTGTCCCGCAGCGGTAGCGATTCGGGATCCTCTGGATTCTGGCCATTGCGCTCTGGGGGCAAAATTGCGTAGATTCGGCGCCATGTCCCGGCGCTGCCAGTCCTACTACTTTGCTTTCGGGGTGCTCTGCATGATTCCCGCTTCTTCCACGTCGTTCGCGGCGGCGGGACTCAGCTTCGAGAAAGATGTTCGTCCCATTCTGAAGGCGCATTGCTTTGATTGCCATGGCGAAGGCGAAAAGCTCAATGGCGGCGTGGACCTGCGGCTGCGGCGCTTCATGGCCCAGACCCGAACGGACGACGGGCCGGTGCTGGTGCCGGGCCACCCGGACTCGAGCCTGATGCTGACACTGGTTCGCAAGGGCGAGATGCCGAAGAATGAAAAGAAGCTGAGCGAAAAAGAGATTGCGACCATCGAGAACTGGATCTTGGCCGGCGCTCCGACGCTGGGAACTGAACCGGCCGAATTGCCCAAAGGCTTTCACATCACGGAAGAGGATCGGCGGTTCTGGACTTTCCAGCCTATTCGCCGGCCAGCGGTTCCGAAGTGGAGTTCGGCCGACCGAGTGCGCACTTCCATCGATGTTTTCGTTCTGCAAAAGCTGCGCGAGCAAAATCTGGATTTTGCACCCGAGGCCGATAAGCGGACTCTGATCCGCCGGGTTTATTTCGATCTCCTCGGCTTGCCGCCGACTCCCGAAGCAGTGGACGAGTTCTTGGCGGATGATTCTCCCGATGCTTACGACCGATTGGTGGACCGCGTACTCGAGTCGCCCAGCTACGGAGAACGTTGGGGCCGTCATTGGCTGGATGTGGCGGGCTATGCGGATTCGAACGGCTATGCCGAGGCGGACAGTTTACGCCCGCAGGCCTGGCGTTACCGCGACTATGTGATTCGGTCCTGCAACGATGATAAGCCTTGGAACCAATTTATCGTAGAGCAACTCGCCGGTGATGAACTCGCGGGTGTGACGCAGGAAAATGCGGTCGCGAAAGCCGCGGACTCGCGCGTGCAGGAGTTGCTCACAGCCACTGGTTTCTTGCGCATGGCGCCGGATGGAACGGGCGATGAAGTCGCGGACCAAAATCTCGCGCGCAACCAGGTCATGGCGGAAACCGTGAAGATCGTTTCCTCCGCGTTTTTAGGCCTGACCGTGGGTTGCGCGCAATGCCATGACCATCGTTACGATCCGATCTCCCAGGCCGATTATTACCGGATGCGCGCGATCTTCGAACCAGCGCTGGATTGGAAGAACTGGCGCAATCCTTCGCAACGGCTGATCTCGCTTTATACGGCCGAAGATCGGAAAAAGGCGGATGAGATCGAAGCGGAGGCGAAGAAGATTGACGAGGCCGCCAACCAAATGCGGAAGGATTTCCTCGAAAAAGTCTTTGAGAAGGAACTCGCGAAGCTGCCGGACGATATCCGGGAGACAGTGAAGGAAGCGCGCAACACTCCACGGAACAAGCGGACTCCGGAACAGACCGCGCTTTTGAAGGAACATCCCAGCGCGGATGTGCAAGGCGCGCTGGATCTTTACGATCCGGAAGCGAACAAAAAAGTTCAGGCGAAACAGGAGGAAGCGGGCAAGCTGCGCGCGACAAAGCCGCCGGAGCCGTTCATTGCCGCACTGACAGAGAGCAAGGGAAAGATTCCCGATACCTTTCTGTTCAATCGCGGCGATCACGAACAGCCGAAACAAAACCTCGATCCAGGTGAGTTGGAGATTCTACGGCCCGCGCTCGCCGCTTCCAAATACGTTGAAGATGCCAGCGCCCTCTTCGCCAAAAAAGAACCGGGCCTCGCCAGTTCCGGCCGCCGCCTTGCCTACGCTCGCTGGCTGACGAGCGGAAAACATCCGCTTGTGGCGCGGGTTTTGGTGAATCGATTCTGGATGGAGCATTTCGGACGCGGCCTGGTCAATTCCCCGGGCGACTTCGGTCAACAAGGCGAACGGCCGACTCATCCCGAGTTGCTCGATTGGCTCGCGAGCGAATTCATGGCCGATGGATGGAAACTCAAGCCGCTGCACAAGCTGATCATGACGTCCACGGTTTACCGCCAGGCCGCGCAAAATGAAGCTTCGCTCCGAGCCGATCCGGATAATCGCTATTACGGACGGATGAAGCTGAACCGCTTCGAAGCGGAAACTCTCCGCGACGCGATCCTCGCCGTGAGCGGCAAACTGAATGACGAACAGTTTGGTCCGCCTGTCCCGATTGCACAGGACGACGCAGGCCGGGTTGTTGCGGGAAACCAAAAGACCAACGGAGGTGGTGATCCCACGATTGTTGAATCGATCGGCGAACGCGCCTTTCGACGGAGTGTCTATGTCGAGGTGCGGCGGTCGCTGCCCTTGACCGTGCTGGAATCGTTTGACGCGCCGATCATGTCACCCAACTGCGAACTTCGGAACGTCAGCACCGTCGCGCCCCAGGCCCTGACGATGCTTAATGACACATTCGTTGCGGCGCAGTCGGAAGAATTCGCCCGACGCCTTCGCGTCGAATATCCCGGCGACCTGCGATCTCAGATTCGCCAGGCCTGGCGGCTCACCTATGGGGCGTCTCCGACCGAACAGGAAATCATCAAGAGCCTGGCCTACCTGGCCGAGCAAACAGAACAAATCCGCGCTCATCTTGCGATAATGACTCCGCCAAAGCCGGAAAAATCCAAAACCGGAAAAGCGGCCGAAAAGCCCGTGTCCGACCCTCGGGACGCCCAGAATCTCGCGCTCGGCAGCCTTTGCCAGGCGCTTCTCTGTGCGAATCGCTTCCTCTATGTGGATTAACAATAAGCCTTTGACGTAGTCAAAACGAGCCTGTTTGGACTCCTGTCCCAATTGTTCGTTTTCCACGGCCGCCCTAAACGCCTAGAATTGGCTCGCGAACATTCCCGGTAATTCGGCTATTCACGTTTATTCCGGAAGAGGGGTGTCGGCCCGAAAATCAAGATCGCGTAACTTTTGCTCTTTTTCCCCGCTCGGGCATGATGGGGTCATGTCGGGATTGATTGCCATTGTCGGGCGGCCTAATGTTGGGAAATCAGCTTTATTCAATCGGATCGTGGGAAAGCGCATCGCGATTGTCCATGACGAGCCCGGCGTCACGCGCGACCGGGTGAGCGCAGAAGCGGAATGGGGCGGGCACAAGTTCACGCTGGTGGACACCGGTGGAATAGGGCTGGTTCGAGGCGAAAAGGCTTCCGATGTGATTATTCAAGCGGCCCTCGAACAGGTGCAGATCGCGATCGAAGCCGCAGACGTGATTATTTTGACGGTCAATGCGCAGGAAGGCGTCGTTCCGCTGGACCGTGAGGTGGCAGATCGGCTTCGTAAAGCCGCTAAACCAGTTTTGGTCGCCGCTAACAAGGTGGATAATGACCGAATGGAACCTGCCGCCGCGGAATTCACCGCCCTGGGGTTTGAAAGGATTTTTCCGGTCACCGCGATTCACGGCCACGGGATTGATGATCTCGTCAGCAAAGCGGTATCATTCCTCCCCGCGGCCACCGAGGCGCCTGGAGCGGATGTTCAATCCGAACGGCCCTTGAAGCTCGCCATTGTGGGACGGCCCAACGTCGGCAAATCATCCATCATCAACGCGCTGACTCGGTCGGAACGGGTGGTGGTCAGCCCCATTCCGGGAACTACTCGCGATGCGATCGACGTGCCTTTCGAAGTCGAGACGGAGGGTGTGCGGCAGAAATATATCCTGATCGATACGGCGGGCGTGCGACAGGAGCGGCGGATTGATAACTCCGTCGAATTCTTCAGCGTCAAGCGAACCGATGAATCGATCGCCCGGGCGGACCTGGTGATATTCGTGATCGACGCGGAGTCGGGCATTGCGATGCAGGATAAAAAGATCGGTGGCAAAATCGTCGAGGAGCACAAAGCCTGTATTGTCGTAATCAACAAATGGGACCTGGTCGATGAAGAGATCCGGGAGGCGCGCAAAAAGGAGATCGAAAGGCGCAATAAAGAGGAACGCACGGGATCGAAGCAATTAACCACGCTGAGCGAATTTGCCGAATGGGTGCAGGAGCACCTTTTCTTTCTCGACTACGCGCCGGTGATTTTCACCTCGGCCAAATCGGGCTTCCACCTGGATCGACTGCTCGAAGCGGTACGGTATGTGAGCGACCAGCTCAAACAGAGGATCCCGACCTCGATCCTGAATCGCACGTTGCATGCCGCGATCGAACAGCGGCAGCCCGTGAGCGCGGCGGGGCATCACCTGAAGTTCTATTACGCGACGCAAATCAAAGAGGCGCCGCCCACCTTCGCGCTTTTCGTTAATCGCGATGAGCTTTTTTCCCCGGCCTACACGAAATACCTCACCGGGCAGCTCCGCCGCGCGTTCGGCTACGAGGGCTGCCCGATTCGGCTGGTTCCGAAGCCGCGGCCGAAAACGATTGAGCCTGTTCGGAAGCGTCTCCATGCGGCGCAGGCGCGAAGAGAGATTCGGCATGGAGACAGGGGCAAACGAAAACACCGGTTCACAACAGGCCGCAAGTAAACAGGGCTCAGGGAGGCTCCTTGCGCTCCGCTGAGGCGAAAGGCATCTTTCGGGCATGACGGATCGCTTGATTCTAAGTGATATTCATTCTCTTGAGGAAGACCTCCTCAAATTCGAGCGCAAATACGGTATTCGCTCGGAAGTCTTTTACACCGCTTACGCCAACGGCGAGGAGCCAGAGAATGACGAATGGGTATTGGATTTCGGAGAATGGGCGAGCGTTTACAGGACGTGGCTTGCGCGTCAGGCGGAATATCGCAATGAAATCGAGAGGATCCGACAGGATAAGAAGAGCGGAAGCATCGCCGGACTTGTTCGTTTAGCGGCATGAGTAATGCGCTCCGGACGCCTGAGGATTACGAGTTGTTTATCTATACTCTCGCTCAGGTCTTTCCGTCGATCCGTCATTCCACTTTAACGCTGGTCCGAAAGGGGGCATCTCTTGGCCGCGTTGCCGGGGAGGTTCAGTTCGATGAAGATTATCGTTTGACCGTTAGAGAGCGACTTTCATTCGATCGGTTACCTGGCTCGATTGGTTCGTACGGTATGAGCTTTGGCGAGGGAGTGAGAAGCTGTTCTGGTACGATTCGCAGCCTCATCCAGATGATCCGGCGTTGCAGCAATCCCACCCTCATCACAAACATATTCCACCGGAGATAAAGCAATCACCGAATTCCAGCGCCGCAGATGAGCTTTACTCAACCAAATCTCCCCGTCCTTATCCGAGAGGTTGAAAGTTTTTTGAAGACTTCAGCCTGACGTTTCATGAGCAATGGTGAAAAACGAATCGAAAGCACAAAGCTGGCGGGCAGACAATTGATTGTTTTTATCCTCGCCGGCGGAAAGAGCTCGCGGATGGGCGGGCGGGACAAATCGCGGCTGCTGCTTGGGAATCGAACCTTTCTGGACCGAATCAGCTCTGCCGCCCGAGAATTGAACGCTCCCGTGGAGGTGATTTTTAAAGACGCTATTCCGAACTGTGGGCCGTTAGGCGGTGTTTTCACGGCATTTCAACGATTCTCATTTCGAGCGGCGCTTTTTCTCTCGTGCGATATGCCGCTTGTTTCACCTCAGTTGCTCATGGAATTGAGGCGGCGCTATAACGCGTCGCGAAAAGCAACTTTCACCGGCGACGAAGCGACTGCGGGCTTTCCCTTCATTATTCCAGAGAGCGCGAAAAACACCGTTGCGGCACAAATTGGAACCAAAGACTTTTCCATCCAGAAACTCGCCGCAGCTCTGACAGCAACTCGGTTTTCCCCGCCAGCCGGAATTCAGTGGCAAGGCCTCAACGTCAATACGCCCGTGGATTACCGCCGGGCTTTACGCGTCTGGGCGAAAGAGCGCCGGAGCGACGCCGTGTTCGAAGTTCGCAACCTGACGATTCGACGCGGAGGCACAAATCTGGTTTCGGGTTTTTCATGGAGAGTTCGCCGAGGCGACCACTGGGTCGTCCTGGGAGCGAACGGTTGCGGCAAGACATCACTGTTCAGTTCGCTCGTTGGCTATCTTACTCCCACGAGAGGTGATGTCTTCCTTTTCGGCGAAGAATATGGGGAGTCGGATTGGGCGGCATTGCGGAAACAGATCGGCTTCGTCAGTTCGAGCGTGCGGCAAATGATGGCGGAGAACGAGCCCGCCTGGATTACGGTCGCGAGCGGGAAGTACGCGATGATCGATTTTTGGGGCACACCGAAAAAGGCCGACAAAGCGGCGGCCTTGAAGATTCTCCGCGCGGTTGAAGGCAAGTATAT
>DASYTB010000215.1:0-1549 GCA_036002705.1 Verrucomicrobiia bacterium | reverse complement strand
CGCGAAGCATGCCGGTGGCGAGGGTAGGACGCTCGCGTATGAGCCCTGGCCACCCTTCGATCCATCGCTTCTCGTGGAAAGCACGTTGGAGATTCCGGTGCAGGTGAACGGAAAGCTGCGCGACGTTATCAAAGTTCCGGTGGATGCTTCCCAAGGCGAGATCGAAAAGATCGCGCTCGCGAGCGAAAAACTGAAGGCGTTCATCGAAGGCAAGGCGATCAAAAAGATCATCGTCGTTCCGAAAAAGGTCGTCAGTATTGCGGTAGTATAGCTAAGGACCGCATCAACCGTCTTAAGGCCACGGTTCCGGAACTTGACCGCGAAGCGCCGCGTCGATCGACGCCTTCAGCTCCGGATCGTTCCAAGCGGCCAGGGCTTTCTCCGCCACTTGCCGGCCCTGAGCCTCTTCATCGTTCTTCACCAGGAGCGAGACCAGCGTCGCCGCGCTGTTGCGGAATTTCCTCTCCGCAAAAGGCCGAATGTGCATTTTGGGGTTTTCCGTGGCGATCTTCTCGTTCATTTGCCGGTTGGCAATGATTTGGTCGATATCTCCAGCTTTCACGTATTTGCCGCACAGCTTGAATTCCTTCGACTTGATTAATGCCGGCTCAGCCACCCCATAGGCCTTTCGTGCCACGTCGGGATCGTTTGCATCGAGCCAGACAAACAAATCCACCGTTTTGGAATCATTATTCAGCATCTGGTTGATAGAGGCATACTCGTGAAACAGCGTAAACGGATCTTCCGCTCGGTCCATTTTGCGCAGCGCCTCGCCGGTCTGGTCACGAACCTCTTTCAACTTCGCCAATGCTGGCGGATAAACCTGTCCGAGCTGGAGCCAATCGCTCAGAGCAAAGGAAAGCCGCACTCCGCCCTGTCCCACTTCCTCGCGGGACGCCCGATGATACCAAAAATGCTTCTGCAGTGCTTCCTCATATCGGCCTGCGGCACGGTCCTGCTGAGCCATTCTAAAAACCGCCGACGGTAATGTCCCCTCGGGCGGGCTCCACGCGCCCGAATCTTTCCCGTTCTCTTTGCGGGCCGGCTGGAGCTTCTTCGCCAGCTCCGCCGCTTCCTCCCGGCTGAAATTCCCGGAGATCACCAGTTCGCCCCCCGAAATCCGGTCCCTCACGCTTGGCGCAGAGAGAATCTTCCCGCTCACCACAATCGCGATTTGGCGACCAATGTTCTCATCGGTTGCTTTCGAAAAATTTTCCGCGCCCTCTTTGGTGAGGCGCAAGCTGACGGTTGGCCGCTGGGAAACCGGATCTTCCGTGAGCTTCGCCTCCGCCACATGCGAGCTATCCAGGATCGCCGCCTTCGCGACAGAAAGCCGTCGCCCGCCTTTCGAGTCAGCGAACGGAAGAAGCTCGGAGTCGGGAGCACCCTGCTCAACCACCCGCCGCAGTTCGAAGGGGACTACCTGCTTCGGCTGCGCCATCGCGTTGGGCCACGTAAAAGCCAGCATTCCCACTACCACGAAGAAAAGCACAACCACTCCGCTCCAAGCAGAAACTCCTGTCTTTTGTTCTCCCGCGAGCAGCCGCCC
>DASYTB010000214.1:0-7040 GCA_036002705.1 Verrucomicrobiia bacterium | reverse complement strand
GGTTGGAAATGTCGTGGCCGTGTCGGCGTCCGACACGGCCGCGGCGATGCTGGACGATGCCCATAATGTCAGTCTGCTCGATCTGGGCCACGGCACGAATGCGCAGATATTAAAGACATTTTCCGGCCAGAATGCGGCGTCCATTGCCGCTGGGGATGCGCGTGTTTATGTGGGCACTCCTTTAAAGATATTCGTGCTGGACGCCCAGACGGGAGAAACGTTGAGTTCGCTTGACGGGAATTGGTCAGAAGAACTCCGCTTTCGCGATGGAATCCTTTATGGTCTCTCGCCGGTGGGGACCGGCTCTCAAATGGGGATTTTCGCTGCGCAGGGCGACACGCTCAGCCTGATCGGCCAGGTCCCCGTGGGTCCCAACGGGTTGCCTCCGCTCGAACGAGGACGCCAAATGTTCGTGGGAGGCGGCTATGCTTATCTTGGCGACTCTGGCGGGTATTCTATTTACGACGTTAAGAATCCCGCTCAACCCAATAAGATCGGCCAACCTGCCAGTCTGCAGGCTATTGTTCATTCCCTGGCCGTGAACGGAAGCGGCCTGCTCATCGCCGTGACAAGCTTCGCCGGACCGAACACATTCCAGATTTCGGCCTATGACATTTCCGATCCCACCGTGACTTCGAACGTCGTGGCAGTATTTGACACGCCCGGAGATGCTCGACGGGTGGTGCTGCAAAAAGGGTATGCCCTCGTGGCGGACACAACCGGACTAACGACCGTCAATTACCTGGCACCGGATACAGGGACGAACCCGCCGACAATCAACTTGCAGCCATTCTTTCCGAATTCTCCCGGCACGGAAGAGGGAAGTGAATTGTTTGCCGTGAGCGCGGACGCAACGGACAATGTGCAGGTTCGCGATGTCGAGTTTTACGTGGATAATATCCTCGTGGCGAGCGTCGGGAGTTTTCCATTTGAAACACATCTTCGCGCACCTGACGTGAGCGCCACGAAATCAAATTTCGTTTTGCGGGCAAAAGCAACGGATTCGGGAGGCAATTTCACCTGGAGCGCACCCCAGACAATTCAGATTGCCGCGCCGACGCAGGCTCCGCAGGTGGTGGACTTTAGCACTTCGCCCCGTCTTCCGATGGGCGCGGACCGGGCTGTTGAGTTAACGGCGCGCTTTCAGAAGGTGGTTCAGCCCGCAACCATTACTGCGCAGACCTGCCAATTGATCGATGAAAACGGTGCGGCTGTTGCTGGCGGACAGGTCTCTCTTTCGGAGAATAAGCGTATCGTTCAATTGGCGTTTCCTGGCGGGCTGCCCGCGGGATCATACTCGTTTGTGCTCCGCACTGGAATCACCGGCCCCAGTGGCATTCATCTTCCTTCTGAGTTCACTGCCCCAGTCCTGATTATCGGCTCCAAATTATGGGCTTCTGATCAGGGCGGCAACTGGGCCGATGCCGCGAATTGGAACCCGGCCGGAGCTCCGACAACGAACGATTTTGTGGTCGTTAATCGAACGAACGCAAACCCGCTGGTCCATTTCGCAAGGACTTCGGGATTTTCACCTTTGGTTTGTCGAAGTCTAATTTCGTCCGAAGATATGGATTTTCCCGGATCTTCGGGTCTTTTGGAACTTGAAGAATCGGCTGAATTCGACCGTTCGTTAACGATTCCCACCGGGGCGATTGGCGGATTTCGGGGCGGGCAATCAATCCTGCGCGGTCCTCTGACCAACCTCTCCCAAGTCCAATTGGACCAGCATCTCATGGAATTGGATGTTTCTCCAACTCCTCATTTCTTCGATAAGAGCTTCGTGCAACTGTCCGTGGCCGATCCTTCGGCAGCCAAGCTGGCGAGTGAACTCCGCACACTTCCCGGAAGTATTCTTGAATTCCACTCCATGGATACGAACCAGAACTTTCCGCGTCTGCACATCAGTGGTTCAGTTGGAACTACCGAGTCGCTGGCGCCGACCTTTCTCAATCGCGGCGAATTCAGGAAAACCGGTATCGGTGTGGGCTCGATCGATACCGTTCTCTTTCAAAACACCGGTCTGGTTGACGTTCGCGAAGGCCTTCTGGAAATGGGCGTTGGCAGCACGTTGACCTTCCGCCACGATGGCCAATATCAAATCGCCGCTGACGCAACGCTTCAATTGCAGGACGCAAACCATCTTTTTGGACCACTCGCCAGCATCGATGGCGCCGGAACGATCCTCATCAATGGCGCGGCTGCATTCGCCGGAGTTTATGATTTTGACGGGGTGACCCGAATCACGAAAGACGCGGAGTTTAACGGTTTGGTTCGATCCGCTGGCCAATGGGTTATCCGGGCGAACGCCACTTTCTCCGGTCTCTCCGCTGAATTGAAAGGCGCCGTTACAGTTGCGGGAGGAACACTAACCTGCAATTCACCCGCTGGGACTGTTTTTTCGAATCTGGTCCTGGGCAAAGAGGCGATTAACGCCGTGGTATTTGTGTCGGGCGGAAATCTGACCGGCACGGGCAAGGTGAGCATCGCCAACTCGCTTGTCATCACCAACCCGCTGAGTATTAGCAAATCCTTCCACTCACCCGTGACGGTTGACTTCGACGGGCCGGTCGAGATCGCCAGTGATTTCGACATGCAAAGCATCCGCGACGCGACCTTCAATGCCTCCGCCGTTTGGCACTCGGGCTTGATCACCTCCTACAGTCCGGGCAGCCCGCATATTGCTCCGGGTGCTACCTTCGAAATTGCGACCAATGGCCTTTGGCTTCGCACCGACATCATCAATGAGGGGACTTTCGTCAAAACGAGCAACGGCGATACAACGCTTCGTGCTCAGGCCACTTTCGGAACTGTGCGCAACTCGGGCCTCCTCTCTGTTAACGCCGGCCGGCTCGTCCTTGAATCCGGCTTCTATTCCCAGACCGCCGGCGAAACCCGCCTCGCCGGTGGGAATCTCGTCTTCAGCCAATCCGCCAATGTCACCCAATTCCAGTTTACCGGCGGCCAACTCACCGGCTCGGGCATTCTCGGCGGCGGACTGGGCCTTTCGGGTGACGCGCAAATCTCCCCTGGATCAGGGAATGGCTCGCCGGGAATTCTTATCATTACGAATACGTTTGGTTCAGCCGGCATCAATCTTTTCCTGGGCATTGCCGCTTCGGATACGAACGTGCAACTCAATATCGATGTCGGGGGCCCCGTGGCTGGCACGGGATTCGATCAAGTCGTTGTCTATGGCAACGCGAACGTCCAAGGCATCCTCAACCTCCATCTCGTTACCGGGTATGTGCCGAACATAGGCGACACGTTCCAGATACTGAAGTGCGCGAAGTTGGATGATCAACAATTTGGAGTCGTGAACGGAACGGCCATCGCTCCCGGAAAGGCCTTCAAGGTCAACTACGTTACCGCTGGGCAGAATCCCGGGATCGTTCTGGACGTGGTCTCTTCGCCGTAACCCGCCTCGAGCCTACATCATTTTGTTAATTTGATTAAAGTAGTTCGAGTAGAACGATATGACCTGGTAGCCGATGATGATGGCGACGATCAGGAAGATCAGCTTGGGAGTCCAATTGGCGAGGTTTTCGAATTTTGAGGTGGCCTGCTCCTGGTAGTGGTTGTGGAGGCGGAGCAAAGTTGAATCGAGCTGGCCGCTGACTTCGCCGCTGGCGTACAGATTCTGAAACAGCTCGGGAAAAGAGCTGGATTGCCGAACGGCTTCGGACGGCGTGACGCCAGCCTCCATCCGAGGCAGGGACCCGCTCACAGTATTCTTCAAACGATTGGATCCGCTTGCGTCGGCCGCGATCTGCCACGCGGAGATGATCGGCACACCGGCCGAGAGAAGCGCCTCGAGAGCGGCGGAAAGCCGGCTCAGGGCGAGGTCATGGCGGGCGCTGCCAAGGAGCGGCACCATGGCGGTGACACGTTCCATGAGGGCTCGCCACGCCGCGCCACGCGATCCTTGAAACGCGATCACTATCGTGAAAAACACCAGATAGATTGGGACCAGAATTGAGAGTTTCTGGAACACAAATGCGTCCACCCCACCGTGCAGGAACAGGCCGGTCATATAGCTTGTGGGGAAAATGAATATCGCCATGTGGAGGATGAAAATGGGATACGCCGTTCCCGAGAGAATTTTGCGGAGCATCGTGGACCGCTCCTGGTAGTAATTGCCGAGCGAACGGAGGGTGGCATCCAAACGGCCGCTCATTTCGCCGGCCGAGAAGAGCGCGAGATCAAAAGGGGGAAGCCATTTGCCGGTGGCGCGAAAGGCCTCGGAAAAGGTGGAACCTTGCTGAAGATGGTTGATGACAACCCGAAGGCGATCCCGCGTGGAGCGTGGCCCGCTTTTTTCGACCATCTCGAGCGCTTGGATAACGGGGACTCCGGCGGCGATAAGGCTGCCAATCTGGAAGTAAAGATTAGCGCGCTTGGCAAGCTGGCCGGGCGTGAGGGTCATTGTTTTCTCTTACTCTTAAATCCTAATCGTAATCTTAATCCGTTTCTGAAGAGATTAAGATTAGGATTAAGATAAAGAGTAAGAGCCACTCGAAATCGTCAACCCGTCGGCGCGGAAAAGGGACCTAGGCCGCAGCTTTATCGAGACTGGCCTTCAGGTCGCGCTTGCTCTTGGCACCAACCATCTGCTCCGTGACCTGGCCATTCTTGAAGATCAACAGCGTCGGAATCGCGGTCACGCGGAATTGCGCGGCGAGATTCTGGTTATCATCAATGTTGACCTTGGCGATCTTGACCTTGCCATCATACTCGGTCGCCAGTTCGTCCAGGACCGGCGCGATCATTTTGCAGGGGCCGCACCACTCCGCCCAAAAGTCCACTAAAACCGGTTGGGGCGAGCTTAGGACTTCTTGTTGGAAGTTCGTTTCGTTCGCCATCACTATATTTTCCGCAGCCATATATCTCCTTTTTAGAACCTTACTTGCCCTGAGCGCTTAAAACAAGTGAACGACGCGAACGGCCGATGCGGCCCCGAAGGCTCAGCGCCGATGGTTCAGGAAGCCAGCATGTAAACGCGAACGAGAACAGCAATCGCCACCACCGCGGCGGTTATGGCGAGTATCTTGTCCACCAGGTCGAGTCGGCCGCCATAGACGACGGGCGCGGCGGGCCGGGCCGGAGCGGGCGCGGCTGCCGGGGAGGCGGCGGTTGGTCTTTGGGCAGGGGCGGCCGGGGCAGAGGGCGCCGCTGCTTTGGCGGCGGCTGGAGCGGCGGCTGGAGCGGGGGCAACCGGGGCCGCGACAGGCACGGCGGTAGCCGCTCCCGCGCCAGGAGTTGCGGCATGAATAGCCGAAGGCGCGGGAATTTTGATCGTGGGGGCCGCTGTGGGTTTTGGCGGCAAATTGATTCTGACAGTTTCTTTCTTGGGCTGGATCTTGCCCGATTCGCCTGGTTTCCGCGGGGGAGGCGGAGGAGTGGTCGCCGCTGGCGGAGGCGTGCCCGGCGGAATATTCGGAGTATTATCGGCCATATGTGTTTAGATCAAACTGACGGTTCAAAAATCACGTGTCAAATTCAAAAAAACTCAAAAGAAAAAAAAGAGGCGGTTCCGGGTTGCGGGAGCCGCCTCTTATTTATGTGTAGCGTGAACCAAATTTACTAATAACGTTCGCGACGACCGCCTTCGCGATGGTCGCGTCCGCCGCCCCCGCCTCCCCGGCCCCCGAAATCACCTCGACCGCCGCGATCTGGGCGTTCTTCCCTGGGCCGCGCGATATTGACGGTCAAGGCACGGCCTTGCAGTTCCTTGCCGTTAAACATTTCGACGGCTTTATTGGCCTCTTCGGAACTGGCCAGTTCCACAAAGGCGAAGCCGCGTGATTTTCCGGTGAATTTGTCGAACATCAAGTTGACAGAAGTGACACTCCCGGCCTGGGAGAAGAACTCCTGTAGATCCTGTTCCATCGTCTGGTATGAGAGATTACCGACGAATAATCGAGTGGGGTTCATGGCTGAGTTGCTTTGGTTGGTGCGCAAAAAAACCAGAGTGTAAGAGTGACTGCCCCGTAGCGATCACCGATTGCCAGGCTAACACGGACAAACTGTCTAACTGACACCTGCACTGAATTGGGCTTTGCGTGGGGCGAGATTAGCAAACGCGAAAAAGCCGTCAACACCTAAAAAACCAAGGAACATTCCATCAGAAAATCACCCGTGCAACCTGATTTGTCAGCAATTAGCAACGCTTAACGCAACGTCCGATTGAGGGTTAAGATGATCGTGTCGCGATTTCTTTGGAAGAGAATCCGTGCTTCGGGTTTCGCAGAGTAATCCAATGGAGAATTCAGCGAAAAAGATGGTTCATCCAAGGCAGAGACGACTTTGACTTTTAGCTCTCGACGAATAGAGTCCCCCTTATGCCGCAGGCCCAAAAACAATGTGCCAAGGACAGATTTATGCAGTTCCTGTCCGAAAAAAACCTGCGACTCACGACTCAGCGGCAGATTATCGTCGATACGGTTTTCAGCACGGAGGAACACTTCACGGCAGAGCAACTTTTGGAGTGGTCGCGCGCCCGAGATGCTTCCATTTCGAGGGCAACGGTTTATCGCACGCTCCCTCTCCTGACCGATAGCGGGCTGGTGCGCGAGATGGATTTCGGCAAAGACTATAAGTTTTACGATCCGAATTATGCCGAGCACCCGAATCACAACCACATAATCTGCAATGATTGCAGTAAGATTGTGGAATTCGAGAGTGACAAGCTCGAGAAGATCGAGAATGAAATCACTCAAAAGCTCGGCTTTTCCATCAAGGCGCAACGCCTTCAAATCACTGGAAATTGCGAGGTCCTGAAAAAGGCGGGATCTTGCAAAAACAAGTGCGGATAGGCCAGCCGAGTCCCTCGCGTTTAACCAAACGGTGAGTCTGGCTCAGGTTAGAATGCCTGATAGCTGTGGCCTTCCAGAAGGATATCCGCCAGCACCGGGCCTGTGTGGTATTTGATCGGCATAGTCTGGCGCTCCCTGCCGCTTTTGGCCTTGAACACCGCAAAATGGAGGTGCGGGCCGGTCGAGTAACCGGTATTCCCGGAAAGGCCGATCCAATCGCCGACTTCC
>DASYTB010000213.1:0-8195 GCA_036002705.1 Verrucomicrobiia bacterium | reverse complement strand
GATTCGCGTGGGTCTCTCGACGGTGCAGGGGGCTGCCATTCCGTGGCCTTATGGCGGACGAACGCGCGTCGTCTCGGTCGATCTCGATCTCCCGGCGTTGAAAGCGAGGAATCTCGCGCCGCAGGACGTGGTGAACGCGGTTAGCGCGCAGAACCTCATTCTTCCGACTGGAACGGCGAAGATTGGATCACTCGAATACGACATCGAGATGAATTCGAGCCCGAAGGTGCTGGATGAATTGAACAATATCCCCATCAAGATCATCAACGGCGCGACCATTTATATCAAAGATGTCGCGCAGGTGCGGGACGGTTATCAACCGCAGCAGAATATCGTTCGCAAGGATGGCGTGCGCGGGGCCTTGCTCACCATTTTAAAAAGCGGTGGCGCTTCGACGCTCGATATCGCGCGCCGGATGAAAGCGGCGCTGCCCCAAGTGCTCGCGGGTCTGCCCCCGGAACTCGAAGTCAAGGAATTCGCGGACCAATCTCTCTTTGTGCGCGCGGCGGTCAATGACGTTGTCAAGGAGGGCGTGATCGCCGCCGCACTGACCGCAGTCATGATCCTGCTCTTTATTGGATCGTGGCGCAGCACGGTGATTATTGCGCTCTCGATTCCGCTTTCCGTGCTCAGCTCGATCACCATTCTGAGCATGATCGGGCAGACGATCAATCTGATGACCTTGGGCGGGCTGGCGCTGGCGGTTGGAATTCTGGTCGATGACGCCACGGTCGAGATCGAGAACGTCCATCGCCAAATGGCATTGGGCAAACCGTTGCGGCAAGCGATTCTGGACGGCGCGCAGGAAATCGCGCTTCCCGCGTTCGTCTCGACGCTCTGTATTTGCATTGTGTTCGTTCCGATGTTCTTTCTTTCCGGGGTGGCGCGATATTTGTTCGTGCCCCTCGCCGAAGCGGTCGTTTTCGCGATGCTTTCAAGCTATGCTCTCTCCCGAACGCTCATTCCCACGCTCGTTATGTGGTTTTATCGCAACGTCCATCACTCTGCGTCGGACGAAGTTCAGGGCAAAGTGGATGAACCGGGGCTTTGGGCGCGGCCATTCATCGCGATTCAGGAGAGGTTTGAAAACGGGTTCAAACGTTTTCGCGCGGGCTATCGGAACCTTCTCGGCAGCGTGTTGCGTCATCGAGCGGCCTTTGCGGGGTTGTTTCTTCTGTTTTGCGCGGCCACGATCCTGCTCGTTCCGCAGCTCGGGCAGGATTTCTTCCCGAGCGTGGATGCGGGCCAATTTAGGCTGCACTTGCGCGCGCGCAGCGGAACGCGCATCGAGGAAACCGCGCGGCTGGTGGACCAGGTGGAGTCTGTCGTGCGCAAGCAAATCCCGGATGCCGAGTTCGCGGGCATGCTCGACAATATCGGGATTCCGAACTCCGGTATCAGTCTCAGCTACAGTAACAGCGGCCTGATTGGTTCGGGTGATGCCGATATTCTTGTGAGCCTGAAACACGGGCACCGTCCCACGGATGAATTTGTTCAAGAGCTGCGCGGGTTGCTGAACCGGCAGTTTCCGGGGATCACTTTCTATTTCCTTCCTGCGGATATTGTGAGCCAAACGCTCAATTTTGGTTTGCCGGCTCCGTTCGATGTGCAGATTGTCGGGCGCAATGTGGAAAAGAATCGCGAGGTCGCGGCGCGCCTCGCAGATCGGATTCGGAAAGTGCCGGGCGCGGTGGATGTGCGTGTGCAACAACCGGCGGACCGCCCCCGTTTTAGTTTCGCCGTGGATCGCGAGAAGGCTTCGCAGGTCGGATTGACCGAGCGCGACGTCGCCAATTCGGTTCTGCTCAGCTTGAGTGGGAGCGGGCAGGTCCAGCCCGGTTATTGGTTGAATCCGAAAAATGGAATTCAATACCTGGTGAACGTTCGCGCGCCGGAATATGCCATGGATTCTGTTCCGGCGCTGAACTCAATTCCGGTCAGTTCCGGCAACCCAGGCCAGAGCGACGGGCAGTTGCTCGCGAATGTGGCCAGCATGACTCGCGGAACGGGAGCGCAGGTCCTTTCGCATTACAATGTGCAGCCTGTAATTGATGTTTTCGGCGGGGTGAGCGGTCGCGATCTGGGCGGCGTTTTGCGGGCGATTCGTCCGCTCGTGGCGCGGGCCGAAAAGGAGCTTCCGCGCGGAAGCTTTATCGTGCAGCGCGGTCAGGCGGAAACGATGAACTCGAGCTTTCTCGGGCTGGGGATCGGTCTGCTGATGGCGATGGCGCTGATTTATCTTCTGCTCGTGGTGAATTTCCAAAGCTGGCTTTATCCTTTCATCATTATTATGGCGTTGCCGGGCGCGCTCGCCGGGGTCATTTGGGCCCTCTATCTCTCTTTCACGACTTTGAGCGTTCCCGCTTTGATGGGCGCGATCATGGGCCTCGGCGTGGCGACTTCGAATTCTGTGATTATCGTGAGCTTCGCGCGAACCAATCTGCGCAACGGAATGGCCCCCTTGGCCGCCGCCTGGGAGGCCGGCACGAGCCGGTTGCGTCCCGTGATGATGACGGCCATCGCGATGATCATCGGGATGTTGCCGTTGGCCATTGGTCTTGGCGAAGGTGGCGAACAAAACGCGCCGTTGGGCCGCGCGGTTATTGGCGGGCTGGTGCTCGCGACGATTGCCACTTTGTTTTTTGTTCCGACAGTTTTTACGATTCTCCACGGGCGTCATGTTCATTCGCCTGAAAGCGAGCCTGAAGAGCACTTCAGTGCTGGACTGGGAGAACAGCCTTTGCCCGCATGACAAGCATGAATACGAAAAATCCAGTGGCGCTCGCCGAGCCGGTGCCCGGGGGGATTGAGGTTCTTCCGGCCGCCGAAGAAAGGCGTCCAGGCTCGGGAGCTTCGCTGGGCCGCATCGGCCTGGTCCTGCTCCTTTTGGTCGTGGTGGGTGTTGTGGCCGGATACCTGCCGCGTGCGCGACACCGTACTGCTTTGATCGCGGAAACGCGCGAACTCTCCCTGCCGACGGTCGGCGTGGCCTTGCCCAAGCCCTCGCAGCTTGCGGAGACCCTGCTGCTTCCGGCGGAGATCAAGGCATTCGTCGAAGCGCCGATCTATGCCCGCGCGAATGGTTATGTGAAACGCTGGCTTGTGGATCTCGGAGCCGAAGTTAAGGCCGGGCAATTGCTCGCGGAAATCGACACGCCCGAGTTGAATCAGGAACTGGCGCAGGCGCGCGCCCAATTATTGCAAGCCCAGGCGGCGCTGGATCTCGCGAAAACCACGACCGCGCGCTGGGCCGATCTGCTTAAAACGTCGAGTGTCAGCGAACAGGAAGCCGCCGAAAAGCAGGCGGACTTCGCCTTAAAGCAGGCGACGGTCGAAGCCGCGGGCGCGAATGTGCATCGTCTCGAAGAAATGCTCTCCTTTAGCAAAGTGCTCGCGCCATTCGATGGAATTATCACGGCTCGCCGCGTGGACTTGGGCGACTTGATTCAAGCCAATAGCGGGCGAGAGATGTTTCATCTTTCGCAAACAAAGACTCTGCGGGTTTTCGCGCATGTCCCGCAAAATCTCGCGCACGGTGTCACTGTGGGCCAGACGGCGGAAGTGTTGATCCCGGAAATCCCGCACGAGACGTTCAAAGCGCATGTCGTTCGGACGTCGGGTGCGATGATGGTCGATTCGCGGACGCTGGTGGTCGAGTTGGAGCTGCCGAATCCTAAAGGAGAAATCCTCGCGGGAAGTTTCGCCCAGGTACGGTTTCCGGAGGCGATATCGCCCGCGACTCTGGTCGTGCCCGGAAATGCCGTAATCTTCCGGTCCGAAGGGACGCAGCTTGCCGTCGTGCACGATGGCCAGGTGGAATTGCACAAGGTGTTGCTCGGGCGCGACCACGGCTTTACCGTTGAGGTGCTTTCCGGAATTGCTGCAAACGATTCCGTGATGCTGAACCCGCCCGATTCGCTGGTGGACGGAATGAAAGTTCGGGTCGCGACAAAGTCGAGCGCGGAGAAATAAATGGGGCGATTGGACGTTCAATTTGTTGAGCGAACGGGAGCGTTCGAGTTAGCGTCACCGGCTATGCCGCACGCCCCGAAGGGATCCCGTGAGAATAGCCCGGCGTTTCACCACCGGGTTACGGCATCTCAATTAATTCGGAGTCCCCAAGGGACGGTTGAATCTTTCGGCAAACACGGCGCGTCCAGTTCAGCCGTCCCTTCGGGACTATTCTCTTCTATGTCCAATCGAACCCGGCGTTTCACCGCCGGGCTGTTCTCGCGGCGTCCCTCCGGGACTGGTGTTATTGCGAGAGAGGCTCTTGTTTACGCCCTCATTCTAATCGCACATTCCGGCTGCGCGGTCGGGCCGAAATACACCCGACCTAATCCAATTCCGGACGGAAATGTTCCCGACCAATACGCGGAGACCAACGTGCCTATCTCGACGAACGCCTGGAAAATCGCCGAACCGGCGGCGCACCTGGCGAATGCATTCTGTTGGAGCGAATTCAATGATCCAGAGTTGAACCGGCTCGAAGAGCTCGCGTCGCACTTGAACCAGGACCTTGCGCTCGCCGCGGCTCGATTGGATGAAGCGCGTGCGCAGGTGCGCATTTCGCGGGCGGACTACTATCCGAATATCACTTTCGACCCGAGTTACTCCCGCGAACGCACCAGCGCGAACGGTATCAATCGTGGCGGCACCACCGCCGGGCAATCCTACGACGTTTTTAACATTCCTTTCCAGGCATCCTGGGAGATTGATCTTTGGGGCCGCGTGCGACAGCAAGTCGCAGCTTCGCGCGCGCGCCTCGAGGCCTCCCAGGATGATCTGGATGCGGCCCGGCTCGCCGTCCAATCGGAGGTGGCCGTGGATTACGTCACGCTGGCCGCGTTAAACGTTGAGTTTGCGCTCGTGCAGCGGAATATTCAGGCTTTCCAAAGATCATTGGACCTTACCGTGAATCGTCGCAAGGGCGGGATCGCCAGCGACCTGGATGTCTCGCAGGCGGAGACGCAACTCAGGACGACGGAAGCGCTTCTTCCAAATCTGGACTTGCAGCGGATTCAATTGAAAAACGCTCTCGCGATTTTGTGCGGGAAAGCGCCGTCGCAGTTCACCGTTTCCACCCATCCTCTGCCCGCGCCGCTTGTCACGTTGGGCGCGGGCGTTCCCAGCGAACTTCTCGAACGGCGTCCGGATATTGCCGCCGTCGAGCGCCGCATGGCGTCCGCCAACGCGCAAATTGGCGTGGCGCAGGCCGCGTTTTATCCGCGCGTGACGTTGAATGGTCTGGCGGGATTTCAATCCATCAATGCCGGATCGGTGTTTAACTGGCCGAGCCGGATGTGGGCCTTTGGGCCGAACATTGATGTGCCTCTTTTCAACGGGGGCCGACTTCGTGCCGAACTCGCTCTCTCCCACGCCACTTACGCCGGGAACGTGGCGTCCTATCGACAGACGGTCCTGACCGCGTTTCAGGAGGTAGAGAACGAGTTGGCTGCGCAACGCCTCCTCGGCACCGACCTCGTCGCCGAAGAAGCCGCGCTCGTCTCTGCGCAGCGAACTCTCGCCATCGCGGAAAACCGTTACCGTGCCGGGCTGGTCACCTACCTGGAGGTCGCCACCGCGCAGGCTCTGGCTTTCGATCACGAGCGAACCGTCGTCCGACTCCACGCGCAACAACTCACCGCGCACGTCACGCTCATCAAAGCTCTCGGCGGCGGCTGGCAGGATTCCGCTGCCCTTGCGGCCAAACTCTGAATGGTTTCTTTTTGCAGATGGAGGTATGTCCCCGTAGTCCACGGCCAATGACAGCAGAGAAGAAGCAGGAAGTGGCGGGGTAGCGAAGAAGAAGGCGGTAATCAGTAATCTGGGTAATCAGTCAGTCTGGGGTGCTCCGCTTCCGGTTGATGAAGGTTGGAAGATGCGACGGGACGAGACCCAAACCCTTTCAGCGTTGGCAATTCCTGACGGCATTTGATGCGGCGGCGGCGACGTACGGCTTAGGGTGACTTAAGAGATTCGATAGCCGGGGCAATGCTTTTTCAGCTTCGGGTCCGTAGGCGCCGAGAGCTTTCGCGCTTTCTTCTTGAAGAACACTGTTCGTTGAAGAAAGACAGGGGATGAGCAGCGGCACGACTCGTTCGGGCAGGGTCGGATAGACGCGAAAGAAGGCGGCGGCGCCGACTTTTTCCGCATGGGTTCCTTTTCGCAGCGAGCGCAAGTTCCTTAGGGTCGAGTCTTGGTCGATGACATCCGCCAGTCGGCGCAGCTTTTCTCGATCGTTCGGGCTGGTGAGCTTAATTGAGCAAACTCCGTCGAGAACACGTTCTCGTTGTTCAGGGGTTGCAGGGCGCTCAGCCTCCAGAGCCTGTCGTAGAAGGAAAAAAAGGAGAGGCCTTTGCTTCTGAGCCGCAGCGGGGTTGTTCAGCCAGTTCTCAAGGATTGGCGCAACTGTCGGCGGAACGTACTCCGGAATTTCCGAAAGGGCTGAGAGCGCGATTTCGCTCCGGTCCTGAAACAGTTCAGGACATCGAATCCCATACTTTGCGCAGAAAGTCCGTCCGGTGCGTTTTGTAAGCGAGTCCGCATCTTTCAACCAATACGAGAGGAGAGGAACAGCACGGGAACCAAGGAAATGCAATGCTTCCGCCGCCTTCGGCTCCTGAGCCTGGCGTAGCGATGCAGAGCGTGGTGGCAAGAGAAGGGAAGGGGAGGGCTTACCGAAAAAAATGATGAGGTGCTGCGAAAGGGGTTTGCCCGCGTAGTAAGGATCTGGCGGTTTCCGAAGCGAGAGGTAGAGCAGAGCCGCCAAAATCAAAGTAAAGGGAGACGCGATCAGCAGGTAAAGGCGCGATGATTTCCTGCTCTGGTCCATAAGCGGATTCTATTTGAAAAAGAATTGATTATCCAGCAGGGCTAGCGCGCCGCTTGTTTTGCGTTGACCGTGTTCACCGGGCGGTCCCATAATAGAATTGGATGGAGCCGGAGAACCAGCGCGAAGAATCCAAGCCGTCGGTGTTCGAGCAGCGCGTGAAGGAGTATGGGCAGGCCGTGAATCAAGGGCGAGACCAGGATGCCGAAGGACTCATGGTTGAGCTTTTCACGAGCGTCGCGGCGGAGGCCTTTGCGAATCCGAGCCCGGAGTCCGTCTGGCTGGAAATGGCGGACCAATGCGAACAGCTTGGCAATTGGGGCGCCGCCGAGGACGCTCGCAGAAAAGCTCTGGACCTCGCCAGGGAGCACCCTAATCGCGCTTATCCCGTCAAGTTCCACCTGGACCTCGGCAGTTTATACGAAATTCTCGGAAGGAAGGAGGAGGCGCTGGCTGAAATCAAGACAGCGCTTGAACTCGCCGGCGAAAGCGAAATTCCCACGCTCATCGGAATGGCTCTCGAAGCCAATTACAATACCGAATTGGGCCAGCGCAATCTGCAAGGCATTAGGGCCGCGGCCAAGCAAGCCCTCGAGGCGACCCCTGGCGATCGGATCTACAATACTGTGAAACTTCGCTTTTTGCTGCTCCAGGCGCGATGCGCCGCGGGCCTTGGAGAATTCGAGGCCGCCGAATCTTGCGTGGCCGCGGCTCGAAAATTGGCCGGCGATGGACAACAAAGTGCTTTGATAAGCGGGTATCCGTTTTTCCGGGCGCGCGCCGCCGAAGTTGCGGCCAAGATTCATGCCGCGTGTGGTGATTTTCAGGAGGCAGTCGCGGCCTTCGCGGAGGTTGTTACCCGCGAGCGTGAGGTCTGCGCGAAGCCGCATCTCCAGGGAATTCGCTCCCGCTATCGGCTGGCGCAGGCGTTGTTTACTCTGGCCGATTACCTCGAGAAAAGTGCCAAACCCGCCGACGCCACGGTGGCTCGCACCGAAGCAAGGGACATTCTCGGTGAATTAAAATTGCCGCCAATCCCACCAAAAGGTTAGTAGTTATCGGATATTACTGGGCTTTGAGGAAATAACCCCTCTGTTTTTCCGTGATCGGCATCGAAAGCCGCTCCATTACTTGCAGCATGTCTTCCCAACATTCGCGTTTGACGTTGCCGGGGTTCGGTCGCAACAGGTAGGAGGGATGATAGGTCGGCATTACGGGAATGCCACGGTACTCCCGCCATTTGCCGCGCTGTTTAGAAATGCCAACGCCCGGAACCTTGCCGAACAATCCATCGACGGACGTTCCTCCCAGGGCAACGATCACCTTTGGTTTTATTAAATCGATTTGCGCGTGCAGATAGGGC
>DASYTB010000212.1:0-10044 GCA_036002705.1 Verrucomicrobiia bacterium | reverse complement strand
CCCTGGCATCGAATACGGCTTCTCGATGAAGACCAGATCGCCGCCTCGTTCCGCGTTGTAGCCGTAGAAGACCAATTGGCCGAGCGGGCCCGGAGCGCGTCCATCGAGCAATTGCTCCCGCGTAAAGCAGGCCTGGAATTTGCCGCTGGCCAGGGCGAAATCACGAATGAACGCGACCGCTTCAGCCGGATTTAGCCGTTTTTTATCGAGCGTCCGGTAGTTCAGATAGAGATTTCCGCCGTAAAGTTTCGAGGAAAGCAAATACCTTCCGGGCCCATATTCTTCGCTCAATTGAATTTTGAGATCGCTCAGAAAATCCGTTTCGTCCAAACGCTGGCCATCCAAGCCCTGTTCCTTGGCAAACTCAGGTATCGGAGCCATGGCGTGATCGGCGGTCAGGGTGAGGTAAACGTTCTTGAGGCCGATTTTGCGGTCGAGGTAATTAAAGAATTGCTCCAATTGGCGGTCCAGCCGCAAAACCACGTCTTCGATTTCCTGTGAGTAAGGTCCAAATTTGTGCCCCACATAATCGACCGAAGAAAATGAAACTGTCAAAAGATCAGGTTGGTTACCCTGGCCGAGCTTTTCGCCCTCGATCGCGGCCTCGGCAAATTCCTCCAGCAGTTGGTTGCCGTACGGACTCGACAAAATGTTCTCGAAACTGTCCTTCGAAGCCGCGACCTTGTGATCGAAGATCGGCTTCTTTTCATCCGGAAGATTTGCCTCCCCGGCGCCCGCATCCGGATACAAATACTCCTTTTCGTCGAGCAGGCGTTTCCAGGTCTGGCCCATGAATTGGTCGGCCCGCTTGCGCTTATTGAACTCCTGCACCCAATTGGGCAGTTGCTGCATATAGTAGGTGCTCGTCACGAAATTCCCGTTCTTGGCGTGAAACCAAAATGCCCCCGCCGGCTTTTTTCCCGCCGGCAGAACGGCGCCACGGTCCTTCATGGAAATGCCGATGACTTTCGATCCAAAACGCAGCCGCAACTCATCCGCGAACGTTCCGCCAATAAAATTTTTCGGGGACATCCGCGCCGTCGCCGGAGTCGCGCCGACTCCATCCACCGAAGGGTCCTCCACACAGTAAAGTTCCTTGCCCGTTTTCCGGTCGAACCAGTCGTTCGCGATGATCCCATGCATCATCGGAGTCGTTCCGCTGAGAAAGCTGGCATGGCCAGGCCCGGTGACGGTCGGCACGTAATTATAGTGCGCAAAAGTCATGAAGGCGCCGCGTTCGGTCAAAAGGCGAAAGCCGTTGGTCGAAAAATGAGCCTGAAATCGCTCCAGATAATCATAACGCATCTGGTCAATCAGGATGGCCACAATCAATTTCGGAGGCGCGGCCTGGCCAGAGCAAACAAGCAACGGAATGGCCAGAATGAAGAGCGCGATGCGCGTGTTAAGACGGTTCATGTTCTGCCCCATAGCATTGCACATCCCGCAAGAAGGTGGAAATGCGAAATCCAGATAGAGCCAGAGCGAGGAATAGACCTCGCCCCATCGTCCGGACCGGACGGGCGTTTTTCCCGCCATCCGGCTTGCCAGAATGGTCCTCTCTCGAGATTGAAGCCTGAAGTCACCAGCTCAATGGTTGAGGCTCCCACTTCTGCTTCCGCCTTCATTCCACCCGCGTATTCTCGCAATTTCTCGCGAGTCGACGTTTTCCGCCACGCCTTACCTCAACGGCGGGGGCCACGCATACACAGGATTCTGTGCATATATGCACAACGACTTTCCGCTGTTTTCATCCGCAAGATGCTCCTGCGCACAGACTTAAAACTATTTTTCCCAAAAGCCGTTCAACATTTCCATGCACAAACCGCCGCTCCTCTTTTGTTCAGGGCCCGCGGCTCGAAACTCTGCTCTCCGTTCAGGCTCTGCCTTTCTGCCTCCGATTCCAACAAAACCACGGTCATTATTTGCGATCTGCGGGGATCAACATTGGTGCAATGGCACGACGGACGGCGACGAAATGGGCCGCGCGGTGCATCCTTCACAGATTAGCCCCAGGCTCATGACCCTGCCTGCCTTCGCCCGCCTTGCATCCGGGCGGATTCGTGTCAGGTTCTCCTTTTTCCGTGAGCGAAAAGAATACAGCAAAAACGCCGGTCAAAGTGGGGTTGATCTCGCTCGGCTGCGCCAAGAACCTGGTTGATGCCGAGATTATGCTGGGCTCTTTGATCAAGAGCGGCGTCGAAATCACCAATGATGCGGGCACAGCCGATGTGCTGATCGTAAACACCTGTTCATTCATCGACGCCGCGCAGGAGGAGAGCGTGGATGCGATTCTGCAATCGGCTGAAGTCCGGGAGGCGCAAAATCGCGGACAGGGTTTGATTGTTTCCGGTTGTCTGCCGCAGCGGTTCAAGGAGGAATTGCCCAAGCTTTTGCCGGAAGTGGATGCGTTCATGGGCATTGACCAGGTGGAAGGAGTGGGCGAGGTGGTGCGGCAAGCGATTGAGCATCGCGCGGATCGCCTGGCCAAAACGGATGAGCACGCGGCGCCGGTTCGCAAACGTCGGCTCATGAATCATCTCGCCACGATTGATAAAGCCCTTCCGGCCGAACCGGAGCACCGGAAGCCGCCGGCGCCCCTGATCGATGTTACTTCGCGTCCGGTTTATATTCCGGATTACGGCACACCGCGCTTTCGCCTGACGCCAAATCATTTTGCTTACGTAAAAATCGCGGAAGGGTGCAATCACCCCTGCAGCTTTTGCATCATCCCGCGAATGCGCGGTTCGCATCGAAGCCGCTCGCAGGCCGATGTCGTGCGCGAGGTTCGTGCGCTTGTTGCGCAGGGGGTGAAGGAGATTAATCTCATTTCGCAGGATTCGACCTATTACGGCCTGGACCTTCGTCCCGAGCGCGACGGCTCCATCGCCGCGCCGGATCGGTTCGCCGCGGTCACTAAATCGCTGCCCAGCGACGCCACGACTCTTTGCACCCTGTTGCGCGAACTGAACTCGATCGAGGGTGACTTCTGGATTCGCCTGCTTTATACGCATCCCGCCCATTGGACTGACGAGCTGATTCGGACCATCGCCGAGTGCAAAAAGGTGGCTCGTTACGTGGACATGCCGCTGCAGCATATTCACCAGACGATGCTCGAAAGGATGCGCCGGGAAACCTCGCAGCAATATATTGTCGATCTCATCCGAAGGATTCGCGCGGGGATTCCGGGTATCGCGCTGCGCACAACTTTCATCGTCGGTTTTCCGGGAGAGACCGAGGAATACTTCGAGACGTTGTTGGATTTTATTCGCGAGACGCGCTTTGAACGGTTGGGTGTGTTCACCTATTCGCACGAGGAAGGCACTCGCGCGGCGAAAATGGCCAGCCAGATTCCCGAGAAGATCAAAAAGAAGCGCCGCGAACGCGCCATGGCTGAGCAATTGAAAGTAGCGCGTGAAATCGCGCAGTTGTTTGTTGGCCGCGAAATCAGGGTCCTCGTGGAAAAACCAGCAGCCGCAGAGGACCTGCTTCAGGCGAGCGTCAGCTCATGGGAGCACGGCTTGATCCGCAACCAATCCCCGCACCAGGAACTCCACGGAAAGTACCTGATCGCTCGCGGCGAAGCGGACGCCCCGGATATTGACGGTCGCGTTTACATCAAAGGAGCGAACCTTCCGTTGGGTGAGTTCGCTCGCGTCAAAATCATTGGTCACACGGATTATGACTTGATTGCGAAGGCTTCTGCTTGATCAGCTCACGGCCCTCGCAAGCGATACGCGTGGAAAGATCCGTCTGGGGATTGCGTTACTTCGCAATGGCCTTGTGTGACGGTCGGCGAGCACGGGATCGTTTCCCAGTCTGTCGAGGCGGGATCCGATGAACGTTCCAGAACATAGCTGGAATTGCCCTCCCACGAGAGGCGAATAGTTCCATCGGCGTCGCGTGAAATGCTCAAGGTTACTGGCGAAAACGGCTTCGGCACGGGTTTGAGCGTCACCTCAACCGTGTCGCGAAGCAGGACGGTGCTCGTGGAGGATGCGGTGAGCTTGACCTGAAATGCTTTCTCGTCCTCAAATTGATTGGTCAGTATTTCGATGAAGAGCGTTTTGTATCCCTCTCCCGGTTTGAACGTGATCGTTCCGCCCGTGCCTTTGTAATCCCGCCCTTCTTCGGCGGTGCCTTCGACCGTGGCAAATTCGATGGTTGTGCTCTGGCGAAAATCGCCCGTCCGGTACAGATTTATCGGAATGGTTCGCTCAGAGGACGGGGCGGTAATTTCCGAGAGTTCAAGATCGACATAGGCGGGCGTGTCGTAGTCCAGCGTGTGAAAGGTTTGGGCTGAAATGTTGGCGGAAAGGGCGTTTAAGAGGATCACGGGAATAAGCGGCAGAAAGAGCGGGCTTAGGACTGACATGGGAGAGCCTGGGTTCACTGTAGTTCGTGCAATCGAGGATAAGCGAGGGGATGCGTTTTGCCATAAGCCGACACCTGTTTCCGATAAGCGAGGTATGTTGATCCGCGCATCGGAGCAACTCTGAGGGTGCACGGAAATACAGTTGGAATTCTTAGCTGCCAATACTGGCCGTTCATGGATTCACCACAATTAACAGAACAGTTTTTCGCGAAGATCGCTGGATGGGATGTGATCAAGCAGGCCCGCGCGGTGCTGGCGGGAGGGCGCGTGCTTTCATCGAATTGGGTGCCACCCATCTTGAAAGGAGTGGTGCAGGAGGGGACGACCAGTTACCGCGCTGGATTGGTGATCAAAGACGCGATTAATATTGATAACCTTTGCACCTGCCGCGCGGCCAAGGCCTGGGGCATGATGTGCGTCCACTCCATTGCCGTTGGGTTGCACCATCTTCAGGGGAGCCGCCCGCCGGTGGCGAATCCGCCCGAAGCACCAAAAGCTTCATCGACTGGAGTTCCCGACAGTGTCTCGAAGACGCCTGTCAAAGAACGCAGCTTTCGCCGGATCAAGCGATCCAAGACCGCGCCGGAGTTGGAGCTTGCGCTCGTTTTTCCGCCGAATCTGCCGCAGGCGCTGGCGAGGGAAAAAGTCATGCTTTACTTTGAGGGAGTCTCCGCGCGCGGCCGTTCTCCGCTCAACACCTACGCCGGTGCGGAGGAATTTCGGCTCGGGATGGAAGATGGCAAGGCACTCGATGTGATTGAGGGGATCGCGGGAGACACGCCGGGAATGCTTATGGCCAGCGCCGATGATCTCTCAAGGATTCTGGCCGACATGGTGGGAAGCCCGAATGTCACCATCGGCAAGACTCAGGCGGTGGAGATTGAGCGTGAACCGTTGCGCCTGAACCTGCGAGCGACCCTGGAGAAAAACGGCGAAATTTCGCTGACCTTGCTGGAAAGCGTGCCCAAGGATGCCCTGGTCAAGGGCGGATCCGGCCAATGGCTTTTCCAGAAGAACGCATTTCGACCGATTCTCCTTCCGCGTGCCGCGAGCGGTCTGCTTGCCGGGCCGGTACGCCTCAACCGCGAGCAGGTCCCGCTCTTTCTTAGCCAGGACTGGCCGCAACTCGAGACAAACTGCTCGGTCGAGGCAAATTTCAAGCTCGATCAGTTCGAACTGGCCACCGTTTCCCCCCGGATCGCGCTCGAATTGTCCGGCGGCATCGCTCATTTGGAAGCTAAGCTCCATTACGATTACGGCGGGAAGCGGATTTCCGCGGGGACCCCGTCCCAGAAAGAGAGCCTTTGGCTCGCGGACCCGGTCAATCCCACGCGGTATGGAACGCGCGATCTCCAGGCGGAGCAGAACGCTTTCGCGCGGTTGGTCCGTTGCGGTTTCACAGGACCGCACGAAAGCGGCGCGCTTCAACTCGCCGGCCAAAACGCGGTGCTTACGTTTTTTGCGCGCGAGTATTACAAGCTGGAGAAAGAGTGGAAGGTGACGCTGGAGGAACGGCTGGAGAAAAGCACCGCCAAAAATCTGGAACGGATCGAACCCACTTTTGAAGTTACCTCGTCTGGCGAGCAATGGTTTGATTTGGATGTGGAATACAAGTCGAGTTCCGGCGAGAAATTTTCTCCTTCCGAAATCCAGCGACTGATTCTTTCCGGCCAAAGCCACGCGCGGCTCAAGAACGGCAAGTTCGCCATCATCGATACCGGCGCCGTCGAAGAACTGCAGGAAGTCCTGCTCGATTGTTCGCCGCGACAACACGAGGACGGCTATCGCATCTCCAATACGCAAGCGGGATTTCTGGCGTCGGCCCTGCAGGAGAACCAGACCTGGCGGGTCAGCGCTCCAACGGCCTGGCGCGAGAAAGCTCGCCAGCACAGTGGTGAAGCTCGAATGGAGCCGCCACCGTTGGAAAATCTCGAGACGATTCTTCGCCCTTATCAGAAGCACGGCGTCGGCTGGCTCGATTTCCTTCGTCGAAATAATTTCGGCGGAGTCCTCGCGGACGAGATGGGCCTCGGAAAAACCCTGCAAACACTCGCGTTTTTCAGAACGGTCTCCGAGCGCATCTCCCCCGCCGAACGCCTGCCGTCGCTCATTGTTTGTCCCACCTCGCTCGTTTTCAACTGGCTGGCCGAGGCCGCGAAATTCACGCCCGAACTGCGCGTGATCGCGTTGCAAGGTCCCCGGCGTCACGAATCGTTTGCGAGCCTTCCGCGAAACGATCTCGTGATCACCAGCTACGCGCTGATCCGCCGGGATGCCGAGCAGTACGCGAGCTTCGAATTCGACAGCATTGTTCTGGACGAAGCGCAACACATCAAAAACCGCCAGACACAAAATGCCCAGGCGGTGAAAGCCCTTCGCTCGCGCCACCGTTTTGTCCTGACGGGAACGCCCATCGAGAATTCCGTCCTCGATCTGTGGTCCATTTTCGATTTTCTCATGCCCGGCTATCTTGGCTCAGCCGCGGATTTCAAGGAGCGCTATGAGGTTCCCATCGCCCGCGAAAACAATCCCGAAGCCCAGACGCGCCTGGCGCGGCGCATCCGGCCTTTCCTGCTGCGTCGCCTGAAGCGAGAGGTGGCGCAAGACCTGCCGGAAAAAATCGAACAGGTTTCGTTTTGCGAATTATCCGCGGACCAGCAAGCGGTTTATCAGCAGTTGCTCGAGGCCAGCCGGCAGGAAATCACCAACGCCGTCGAGCAGCAGGGTTTGCAGAAAAGCCGCATGATCATTCTCACCGCGCTGTTGCGCCTGCGGCAGGTTTGTTGCGATCTGCGCTTGCTCAAACTGGAGAACGCTCTCGATGACAATTCGGGAAAGCTCGAATTGTTCGGCGAATTGCTCCAGGAAATCATTGACGGCGGGCATCGGGTTTTGGTGTTCAGCCAATTTGTCGAGATGCTTCAGTTGCTCAAACAATATCTCGAAGCGCAGAGCATCGACTATTCCTATCTCGACGGCAGCACCGCCGACCGCGCCAAAGTGGTCGCGGAATTCCAGGGCAAATCCAGCATTCCCGTTTTTCTGATCAGCCTCAAAGCGGGCGGCGTCGGCTTGAACCTCACCGGCGCGGATACCGTCGTTCATTTCGATCCGTGGTGGAACCCGGCCGTCGAGGCGCAAGCCACGGATCGCGCGCATCGCATTGGCCAAACGCGCGTGGTGACCAGCTACAAGTTGATCACACGCGGCACGGTCGAAGAAAAAATTCTCCACCTGCAGAATCGCAAGCGCGAACTCATTCAGTCCACCCTTTCCGGCGAAGAGCAGATCGCCCATGGACTGAGCTGGGAAGAACTGCAGGGCCTGTTTGGTTAGATCTTTTTCGGCGGCAGAAAGGAATTCGACATGTACGCCTGAGTCGTTGGGGTGGAGCGAGGCTCCGCCGAGCTTTCTTGCAGAATCGGCAGAATGGTGAAGCGGCTCGGTAGAGCCTCGCACCACCAAGAGTTACCCATTACATTCGGCGTCGTTTCTTGAGTGGACGGCGCGAGCCCTTCTCAGGCAGGATTTCGCCAGTCGAACTATGCCGGTCGCGACGGATGTCCAAACGCATCTTGATACGATAATTGACTCCCTGGCGCGCGGGAACTCGCGCGAGGCGCAGGAGAATTTCGAAGCCTCCTCTGCTCCAGAAGGGGCCGCGGGGCCGGAAATGCTCCTGCTTGCGTGCCGCGCCCACGCCAAAGCTGGGCGATGGGTTGAAGTCGAGAATATCGCCGCCAGCGCCGCCCTCGGTCACCCCGACGAGTCCAATTTTTGCGCGCAGTGGGCCTGGGCCGTGCATCAGCAAGGCAGGACTGCCGACGCCTATCAGATTCTAAGCAACGCCGCCGCCCGATTTTCCCAGAGCGTTGCCGTTGCCTACTCGCTCGCCTGCCTCAACGGAGCTTTGCGCCGCGTTCCCGAGGCAAGGCAATAGCTCGCGCTCGCCATCGGACGCGCCAGCAACTCCGATAAGGTAAAGCTCCGGTCACTCGTCCAACCGGAGCTCCGGTGCGTCTGGGAAGAATAAAAGTGAGATGAACCTCACCTGCACGGCCTGGCCCGCTTAATCGATTAGGAAGCGCGGTAGGCGTTCTGTTCTTTAAAGACCTTAATCTGGATCTTTTATTCACCGGGGATCATGAGGACTCATGGTTAGTGCTAGAATGCTCAAATAAAGTCCTTATCCATCGATTTGATTCTATTGCATGCTGGTGCTCGGCTTCAGAATGCGCTGGCCCAGCATCTTGCCTCTCGGACCACTTAGCTTAGCGAACCAGTTCGGCCTGGACCTCAGCCTCGGCAAGAGAACGATTTATTCTGGCTGCTTCCAGAGTAAAACGAGCGACACCTCGAAAATCATCGTTTCGCGTTGCCTTGAGCGAAGCCTGCCGAATGGCCGAGAGCTCCTGGGTTAAATATTCACGTTGACGTGCGATTTGAACGAGGCTTGTTTTCATAAAGCTACATCATTTTCCAAGTCGGGGAATGCCGCCATCGGAGGAATTTCTCGACTGGTTTCGCCTTCTCTCCGACGGCGGGGAAGGGTTTTTACCAACGGATGATCACGCCCTCTCCGACCGAACTCCCCTCAGTTAGGCGCGCTAACGAATGGAGGAACCCTTCTTGTGGTCCGTTGAATTGCACTAATCACTCTATTCGAAGCCGACGAGAGCCGTTTCGGTCTGCGCGCGGATGGCATCCACCCTTGAACAAGCTATTCTGTATTGAAAATGAACACCGAGCTTACCACTACCTCTCCGGGACGCGTCGTCCTTCATTTCCTCTGCATCTTACGTCATGGTCATTTCCGCTGGCACTGGGCAGGCATTCGGAGGGAGCGTTTGGTGATCTTAACGGGTCAGCAAATCATCACCCTTCTCCAGGAGCCAAGGCATTTGAAATTGAATAAATTGAACCGTTAGTGAAATCCGATTTTAAGGCAAAGGGGGGGGAATATGGGGGAAACCGAAAAAATAAAAGAGCCATGCAGAGCGCTGCTGCTCGAAGACAACGACGACGAGGCCGAACTGGTGGAGAGGGCGTTGCGAAAAATAGATCCGAAACCGGTTTTATCCCGGGCGCGTTCGGCGGTCGAGGCTCAAAAATACTTGAACGACCTTGCCGCCTGCCCGGATCGCACGCTCTTTCCTCTGCCGCACATAATCCTGGTGGATGTTCGGCTCGGACCTGAGTCCGGGCTGGATTTTGTTTCGTGGTGCAAAGGACGGGCGCAGTTCGCTTCGATTTCCGTCGTCGTATTTACTGGATCGAACTATCCGCAGGCCCTCAACACCGCCCGGAACAGCGGCGCAGACGCGGTCGAACACAAGCCCGTCGCTTTCAACGAACTTATCACGATCGTTCAGCGCATCGTAAAGCGTTGGTGCGACCCTGCGTTGGAAGTGGCTTTCGTTGCCTGAGAAGAATCGCGATGAGTATTGCTCTTTGTTCCTCCATATCTTTGGCAACCACGCCAGGACACTTCCCATTAAGGAAATGAGGTTGAGTCCACGGCCCCACTTCCCTAAGAGCTTGTCTGAAAAATGCGAGCGGTTAAAGAAACCTGAAAAAAACGGAAGAATTGCTTTGACTGTGGGCTTCGGCCCGAGCGTTCACCATTAAAAGCGCAGCTCCGTTGAAGCGATGAAAATCGCTTTTTACGACTC
>DASYTB010000211.1:0-1549 GCA_036002705.1 Verrucomicrobiia bacterium | reverse complement strand
CCTCTACAGTGTTGCGTGTGCGGGTTGAAATTGTTTAGATGCACCCGATCCGAAAAACCAAGACCATGAACCAAACCGTCTCACGTCGAGAAATGCTCAAAGCCAGCGCCGCTCTGAGCGCGCTCGCTTTTCTCCCCCTTTCCGCGTTCGGTTTGCCCTCGACCGAAGAGGATGTCACACCCATTCACTTTCTGGACGCTCAGCCGGACGGCAAAATGCTGAAGTGGGAGAATATGGATTCCTGGATCACTCCGAACGAACAGGTCTTCGCCGTGAGTCATTACGGGCCGGCAAAAGTTGATCCAGCGACCTACGAATTGGACATCTCGGGTCTCGCCGGAAAACCGCGGACGCTCACGCTCGATCAATTGAAAATGCGCCGGAAAAAGGACGTGATCGCCACGCTCGAATGTTCCGGGAACAGTTCCAGCCCAACCTTCGCCGGCGCTATTGGCAATGTGCGCTGGACCGGCACTCCCCTCGCCTCGCTGCTTCATGAGGCGCAGCCCGACAAGCGCGCCGTCGAGGTCGTCTTTTTCGGCGCGGATGAAAAGGTCGAGAAGATTCGCGACCGCGAGTATCTCCAGAACTTTGCCCGCAGCCTCTCGCTCAAAGACGCTTTGCGCGACGATATCATCCTGGCCTGGGAGATGAATGGACAGCCGCTGGCCAAGGAGCATGGCGCGCCCATCCGCCTCATCGTGCCAGGCTGGTTTGGCATTGCCTGGGTCAAATGGCTAAGGCGCATCGAACTTCTCGACCGACGCTATATGAGCAAGTATATGGCTCGCGAATACGTCACCATCCGGGGCGAGGAACGCAACGGCCGAACCATCTGGCGCGAAACGAGCGTTGGGCCCATCGACGTCAAATCCGTTACCGCGCGAGCGCTCCGTTTGAAGGACGGAACGGTCCGCTTTGTCGGCGCGGCCTGGACCGATGGCACTCCCCTCAAAGCGGTCGAGGTCAAAATCGATAAAGGCGACTGGCAGCCCGCGCGCCTCGATAGGCAAAATCAAAGCAAGTACGGCTGGAAATTCTGGAATTTCGATTGGAAGAATCCGCTCGCAGGCGATCACGCCGTGGTCTCTCGCGCCATCGATGCCGATGGCCGCGTTCAGCCTGCGGCCGAAGATCAGGACATTTTGCTCAAGCGAACCTATTGGGAAGCCAACCAACAATGGACCCGACGAATCCACATTGGCTAAGGGAGCCGCGAATGACCAAAACCCGAATCCCAAGAATCGCTAATCGGGAAAAGCGCAGGCGTTAATGTGGAATAATAGGCATTGTTTAGAAGCGGTGAAAGAAGAGCTGCCGAGTTTGCGCCTGCCCGGCGTCGATGAGCGAGTGAGGATTGGTGCCATTCGTCGGGGTGACAACACCTACGGCCAGACGAAATTTCCCTCGAGCGCCACAAATGTTATCGCCATCGCGGCGGGTGGCTACACGAGCATGGCCTTGCGGAAGGATGGCACGGTCGTGACCTGGGGTGAAACCAACGCTCCTGCGGCTCTCACGAATATCATTGCGATTGGCGCTGGAGACG
>DASYTB010000210.1:0-3641 GCA_036002705.1 Verrucomicrobiia bacterium | reverse complement strand
TAATGTCGGGAAGCGCCTTCACCGTTTTGCCATTACGCGAGCGGTATGCGCATTCCCAACTGACAACCCGCGAGTTCCGCCGTATCGTTGGCGCCTCTTTGCCGGGGATTTATTTTTGAGCCATGAGCGTCCGAGTAAGGTTTGCGCCGAGTCCGACAGGGTTTTTGCATATAGGAGGGGCACGCACCGCCCTCTTCAATTGGCTGTACGCGAAGCACACCGGCGGCACTTTTGTGCTGCGCATCGAAGACACCGATACGGCGCGGAATACCCAGGAAGCGGTCGAGATCATTTTAAGTGGCATGCGCTGGCTCGGACTTGATTGGGATGAGGGACCGACCTCCGGTGACGGAAAGGCGTCAAGCAAGGGATCGTATGGACCCTACTTTCAATCGCAGCGGTCGGACCTTTATAAGAAACGAGTTCGGGAGTTGATCGACAAAGGCGCGGCTTACGAGCACGAGGGCGCGATCAAGTTCCGGATGCAGCGGGAGCCGATCGTGATTCCCGATTTGGTCGTGGGTGATGTGCGGCGCGAATTAACCGATCGGGAACAGCTCGACCCCGATTTTGTCATCTTTCGTTCGGATGGTCAGCCGGTGTTTCATTTTGTGAATGTGGTGGACGATCTGGAAATGAAGATCACCCACGTGATTCGCGGCGAGGATCATCTCACGAACACAGCGAAGCATCTGGCGCTCTTCAAGGCCTTTGGCGTCGAGCCGCCGAAGTACGCGCACATTCCGCTGATCCTGAACCCGGACGGCACCAAGATGAGCAAGCGGGATCGCGGGGCTTCGCTGCGGGAATATATCGAGGCCCTCTGCTTGCCCGAAGCCGTCGTCAATTATCTCTTTTTGCTCGGCTGGTCGCCAAAAGGAGATCGCGAGATCGTGCCGCTGGACGAAGTGATCAAGCTTTTCGATCTACCGCAGATTCTTCGCCACAATGCACGGTTCGATGTGGACAAGCTTCATTGGATCAACAGCGAGTATGTTCGACTAATGAGCCAGGAGCGGTTCAACGACTATTCGGTGCGAGCCCTGGAGCGGGCGGGAATCAGCATCCGTTCTTTTGACCCGTCTTACGTGAACGCGGCGTTCAGCACTGGCAAGGAGAAGGTAAAGCAGTTTTTGGATGTCGATGTTCTTCGCACTAAGAATGAGAAAAAACACATCGCCACGACGAAGGTGTTTTCCGATTTCTACTTTTTGCCACAGGTTGAAGTCGATGCTGAGTTGAGCAAGGAATTAAACGGGACCAACAAGCGGATCATGCAGGCGGAACGCGAGGCCTTGGCGCGGTTGACAACCTTCAATGCGGACGCGGTGGATGCGGCGACGAAGAAGGTGGCGGCCGACCTCGGGGTGAAAATCGGGCTCGTGGTGCATCCGACGCGGGTGGCTTGCACGGGCCGGACGGTTGGGCCGAGTCTATACCATTTGATGGAGGTGCTCGGAAGGCAGCGGGTATTGGAGAGGATTGATCGGTTTATTGCGCAGTGTGTGTGAGGCTGTTTGGTGCGGCGGCATGACGCGCTTTTTGAGCCGCACTCCAAATCGCTACGGTTGTTTAAGAAGCCACACTTCCGCGACATCCACCAGACGGCCGTTCCCGCCGAGGCCTTTCGTGGGATACCAGGTTAAGTCCAAGTCGCCATCGGCGGTGGCTGCTTTAGGGAGGGCGAATTCCAGACGCTCGGTGGGGCGGTTCAGGTAGCCGTGGATTTCGGTGTCGTTATTGGCCACCAGGCGGATCGGGTTGTTGCGGTAGCGGCCATAAGCGATTCGGAGTTTGTAGGTCGCGTTTTTGTCCAGGCCGTCGTAATGCATCCGGAGCGGTTCGTCGTAGAGGGTTTCGGCGCTCGTCCACCAGGAAGCGGGCAGCGGCTGCCCGTTGGATTTGGTTTCGGTAAAACCGATTTGCGGAGTATGGAAGAAGCCGGGGTCTTTCTCCCAGCCTTGGCCTTTAACAAGGTGGGGCTGACTGCGGGGGTCGCCGAGGTCATCGTAAAAACCGCCTTCGCCGGGATGGCGCCAGTTAATGATGTCGTTGAGGGCGGTGACGCGTTCGGCTTCGGTTAGGAGACGGCGGATTTCACCGAATCGTATTCTCAGCCAGGGCGAATTGTTGAGGGGCTGATCGAGCTGATCCAGGTTTGTGCCGCGGCCGGGTTCACCGTAATAGCGCGTGGAGCTCAGTTGCATGCGGATGCTCTGGAATAATGCCTCACCCAGCTCTAAAAGGCGAGCACGCGTATCCCGAATCACCTCGGAGTTGATCGGTTCGTACAGGATCTCCTCGGCCTTTTTGATGGCAGATAACGAATCACTTCTCGAAAGCTCCAGCCGGAGGTAATTTAATGCTCTGGCTTCCTGTTCCGTTTCGATTCTGAGGCGCATCGAAACATAAGAATCGTAAAAAGCGCGATAGAGCGCTTGCTGGAAACGCCAATTCAATTTCATCGGTGGCGAGGCTTCGTGCTCAAGGGCCCATGCTTTTTCGGTGTTTTTTTGGATTGACGTGTTTGTCGCCACTGCCCCGATCCAGTTTTCTTCGAGTCCTAAGAGCAGATCGCCGAATTCCTGGGCCTTCTCCCCGGAGATGAAATAGCGGCTGTAATCACCGAGGATTTCTTTGACGTCGGCGTTCGGGTCCCAGCCGAGGGCGCTCCAGATGGCCTTGTTGACGTCGTCGTTGCAACCTTCGGAGTAGGTGATGAAGCCGATGGCGTTCGGCAGCGCCGTAGCGCGGAAGATGTGGGCCATTTGGGTGGGGCGCGGGTTGATCGGTTCGCGGCCTTCGGTGACGGCGAAGGCGAGGTCCCAATTCGGGACAGGATATTGGCAATGGCGGCTGTGGGTGATGTCCGGATAATCGCGGATGGGATAGCGTGCAGGAATCAGCGCACGCAGATCGGCGATAGGCATGCGGACTTGCGGACCATAGACAATGCCGCTGAGCCACTCGGGTTCGCGCTTCATCAGATCGACGAATTCATCCATCCAGGTGGCGGTGAAGCTTTGGGGCGAAACCCACATGGCGGCTTTGGGGTGAAATTGGTGGAGATTGGCAGTTTGCTTTTCGAGGAGGTCGAAAAGGTATTTGGGTTGGGTGTGGCCCGGATCGCCACCGGGGACGAAGACGGCATCGACGCGCGGGAGTCGGCGGAAGACGTCGGCCCATTCCTTAAGCGCGAATTCGATGGTCTTGGGATCGGAATAGTCGCGGTCCATGGCGGGATACCAAATCCAAACATTCATGCCGTATTCATCGGCGAGGCGGGACATTTCGATCATCATTTCCATTTGGGGCAACGGGAAATGCGGGCTGTCGGGATCGTCGTCGGAGCGCGGAGGGATCAACTCGATGGCGTTGCAACCGAAAATGGCAAGGTCGCGGATGTACTGCTCCCACATCGGAACGTCCCAGCCGTCGTAGGAATTTGTTTTGGGGCGATAGCCAAGTTGATGGCCTCGGAGTTTCATTTTCGGAACGCTCGTCACCTCGAAATTGTCGGGGAGCGTGATCTTTTGTTTTGCGAGCTCGAGTTTGCGCAAGAGGTACCCGACGCCGAAGAGGACGCCGCGCGGATCGGCGCCCACAATAAAAAGGCTTGGATGCGGCCCGGAAGTGTCCAG
>DASYTB010000209.1:0-6633 GCA_036002705.1 Verrucomicrobiia bacterium | reverse complement strand
CACTGTCTTTATTGGCGTTCTCCACCCCGGCACAACGGATTTTCGCTCGCCTGGGGAAGACTCAAGCCGGCGGTTGAAGAATGGGTGCGCGTTCATTCCAATGGCCAGCCCGTAATCTTTGCGGGTCATTCGTTGGGCGGCGCCATTGCGGTGCTGGCCGCCAGCGATCTTGCGGCCATCGCGCCGAACGCGCAGATCATTACCTTTGGCTGTCCCCGCGTCGGTTCGCCTGAGTTCGCATGGGCGTTCGAAAAACAGAAAATTCCAATCCGACGCTTTGTTCATGCGAAAGACGGCATCACCGTGGTTCCACCTTTCGGGTTGTACTTTCCCATCGGCGCGCCGATTGACCTGCGCCCCCACAGTGAAGTCAATCGGAACCCCTTGCCGATTTATCTTCGGCCTTCCGAGCCGAATCAGTCCGCCTTTCAACAGGTGTTCGCGATCGTTTTGCAATTGATCCACCCGGCGTTGGGCCATGCCTTCGCCAGCAGCGAGGAAACCCGCAAAGTCATTGATCCCAGCACGACCAGCCTGGGTCGTCTCGCCCTGGGATCGACCAGAACCGGAATCAAATTAATGTTCTGGCTTCTGCTCGTCCCGCTCCTGCTCGGCCTCATCACCATTCTTTTTCATCCGGTTTCGACTTCCACTCGAGTGCAACAAACGCTCGGAGCACATGCCTGGCTTCGCTGGATGGCGGCGGGCGCCTTGTTGCTGACGATCCAGCAAGTGGTGTTTGCCGTGGCGTGGGGATGCCCGGTTTGGTTGCGACTGATGTTTGGCCTGACCGCTGCGTACTGGGTCGGCACACATCTGACTTTTCCGGAGATCAGTGTTGGCCTCGTTTTCCTCATCGCCATCTTCTTTCTGGCTGGTTACCGATTGCTCGGTGGCAGCACGGATCATCCCATGGCCTTCTATGTGAGATTGCTGGGGGGCAAACCGGTTCGGGAATAGCGCGTGTTGCCATTGATTTGAGGCACTAATCCAGTCTTGTACTAGCCTTGTACTAAATGGTCTGAGGCGCAAAGACAGTGAGGTCCCCGGGGGTCGTTTTCGGCGCAGGCTTCGCTGGCCGCGCGGTTAGGGCGCGTCAATAAATAACCTTTACAACCTGACTTGTTCTTTTGCCGCAGGGCGGCGTTGCTCGCTCGTGACAGATCGCTATGGATATGCGCCTCGCTCGCGCCTGGCCAGAAGGCAAAATCCCTGCGTCATCTTATAAACGTTATTTATTGGCGCGCCCTTATAGATCGTTGAGCAGGGTCGCGGCTGCTCGGACTAGCGCCTTCGCTTCGCGATCGGTTCCGATGGTGATTCTGAGATAAACGCGCATTTCGGGCGATTTGAACCAGCGGACGAGGATTTTTTTCGCGCGAAGCTTCCCCAGCCACTCCTCCGCGGGAAAACGCGGCGGACGGGCCAGAATAAAATTCGTTTCGCTGGGCAGAACTTCGAACCCGAGCTGCGTCAGTTCGCGCGAGAGACGCCCGCGCGTGGCGATGATCCGGGCGAAGTTCTTTCGGTAGTAGGGCAGATGGTCGAGCGTGGCGAGGGCGGCGATCTGGCCAAGGCCGTTCACGTTGTAGCTGTCGCGAATTTTGTCGAGAGCGGCGATCAATTCCGCGTGGCCGAGGCAATAACCGGCGCGCAAGGAGCAAAGGGAATAAGCCTTCGAAAAAGTGCGGGCGACCAGCACATGCGGGTATTTGAGCGCGAGCGCGAGCGCGTTCTCCCGCGCAAAATCGACATAGGCTTCATCGAGCAGAACGAGGCCTTTTTGCGCGGCGCAGAGCTGGTCCAAGGTTGCGGCGGAATAGCCTTTTCCGCTGGGAGCGTTTGGCGTTGTGACCAGTGTAAGCGCTGCCTTGAAGTCCCATTTCCGACCGCGACGAAGTTCGGCGATGGCCGGCAGGGAGAAGTCCCTGGCCAATGGAATAGCGCTTGAACCCGCGCCGTGAATCTGCGCGAGGACAGGATAAAGAGAGTAGCTTGGGGTGAAGAATTGAACGAGAGAGCGCGCGCCGTTTTTTCCCGGGGCAGATAGAGGTTCCACGAAGGCCCGGACGGCAAGCCCGAGGACTTCATCCGAACCGTTCCCGACGAAAATGTTGTCCGGCGCACAATGATGGAGCGCCGCCAGTTTCTCGCGCAAGGCCTGAGCCGTGGGATTTGGGTAAAGGCGCAGGCGAGCATCGGTGGCGGCGCGGATCGCCCGCAGCACCGCGGGCGCCGGAGGGTACGGGTTCTCGTTCGTGTTCAGTTTGATCAGCCCTTGGATCTTCGGCTGTTCGCCCGGTGTGTAGGGCTGAAGCTTTCGCACGAGAGGGCGGATAAATGCTGCCGGGTTGGACTTCACCGGGCCTTCTTCCCGAGGCGAATCGCGGCGGATCGCCCGTGTGCGTCGAGCCCTTCAATCGCCGCAAACTTTTGCACAAAGGACAAAGATTTCTTCAAGCTGTGGCGGTCATATTCGACAATGCTGGTGCGCCGCTGGAACTGGTCCACCGTTAATCCGGCGAAGGATGCGCCCGCACCTCCCGTGGGCAAGGTGTGACTCGGCCCGGCTACGTAGTCCCCCAGCACGGTCGGGGAAAGCGGTCCAAGAAAAATCGCGCCCGCCGTCACAATCTTTTCCGCGACGACGCGCGGGCGGCGAGTCATGACTTCGATGTGCTCCGGCGCGAGACGATTCGCCACCGCGATCGCCTCCTCGAGATCCTCCACCTGAATGAGGCAGCCGTTATTGGCCAGGGCATTCTCGATGTACTCGCGGCGCGATAATTTAGGGAGCTGGCGCGAGATTTCCTTCTCGACCCCGCGCAAAATCTTTCCGGAAGTCGTGACCAGCCAAACCCGTTCATGCCCCGAACCATGTTCCGCCTGGGCCAGCAAGTCCGCCGCGGCAAAAGCGGGCTTGGCCGTCTCATCCGCCAAAACCAGCACTTCGCTCGGACCGGGCAGGAGATCAATCGCGACATGACCGACCAGCATCCGCTTGGCCGCCACCACGTAAGCGTTTCCAGGGCCGAAAATCTTTTGGACTCGGCGAACAATCGGCGTGCCCAGCGCCATGGCGGCCACCGCCTGCGCTCCGCCGATTCGATAGATCTCTGTCGCGCCCGCGATGTTCAGCGCGTAGAGCAAGGCGGAGTTAACCGTTCCCTCCGCGCTGCACGGAGTGCAAACGACAATTTCCGGACACCCGGCCGTTTTCGCCAGCGTCACCGTCATGAGTGCGGTCGAAACCAGGGGCGCGGTGCCCCCGGGAATATAAATTCCGACGCGCGTAAATGGATCGAACTTTTCGCCCACGCGCGCATCCTGCCGATTTTTCGAACTCCAATTCCTTCTAAGCGATTTCTTGCTGAAGGCCTGGATATTCGCGTGCGCCGCTTTCACGGCGGCGCGGACTTCCTCATCCGCGAGTAGCGACGCGTTGAACTTCTCCGAAGTGCTGATTGGAATCTGGTCGGGCTCCAGCCGGGCGCGGTCGAATCGTGCTGTCAATTCGAGCAAAGCGGTGTCACCGCGGGCGCGCACCTCCTCGACAATGGCGCGCGTGCGTTCCTCGACCGCCGGGTCGAACAAACTCGAGGCAGCGGCGAGCTGTTCGAGCTTCTCCCGGTAGTTTTTGTCCGTGAACCGCAGGACTTTCATGGGCGGCAAAGGTAGTGAAGAAGGCACCCGTTGGCAATGAAACCTGCTCTCGTGGCGCGAGCGTTTCCGTTTCGGCGGTTGGTTACGGCCGACCGACCCTTGTCGAGCCATTTCGCGGGGATGAACCTCGCGCTTCTCGGAATCGAAAAACGTAGCGCACCCCCCCCGAAGCATCTTCTCAAAAGAGGATTGCAGAGATGCAATTAAGATTTTCAAGAGCGAGAGCCTCAGAGCGGAGGGCGTCTGGCGCGGGTGAGATTTTGCGGAATTGCGGGAGTTTTCACGACCAGGGAGGTTTCTTTAGGCTGGTCCGGGCCGAAAAGAGTGATTGGCATGACGGCAGCTATAGCCCCTCTCGTGCGAGCTGACCGAAAAGAGAACAGAGGGAACGCGAGGAGTCGCAGCGCTCGCGCGACGAAGAGAGAAAAGGGTATGTTGGGATTTGGGGAAGTGCTTGACTTAAGAGAAGCGATTTACCTAGTCTGCGTGCGAAAATCCGCTAACAAGAACTAATATGGCTAAATCGAGCAGTCAAAAATTTGTCGCGCGAAATCGCGCGCCCCGCGTTCAGATCGAGTACGATGTTGAACTGTATGGCGCCGAGAAGAAGGTCGAGCTGCCCTTCGTGATGGGAGTGATGGCCGACCTCTCCGGCAAACCCGCGGAAGCCCTTCCGCCCGTGGGGGATCGGAAGTTCCTGGAGATTGATGTGGATAACTTCGACGACCGGTTGAAAGCGTGCAAACCGCGCGTCGCCTTCCAGGTGCCGAACACTCTTACTGGTGAAGGCAACGTGAGCGTAGATGTCACGTTCGAAAGCATGGATGATTTTTCACCGGCAGCCATTGCGCGAAAGGTCGAGTCGCTCAATAAGCTGTTGCAAGCGCGAACGGAGCTGGCCAACCTGCTCACGTATATGGACGGGAAAGACGGCGCGGAAGCGCTCGTCGGACGGATGCTGAGCGATCCGGAGTTGATGAAATCCCTGGCCGCCACTCCGAAACCGGCCGAAGAAGCGAAACCTTAACTGAATTTGGATTATGCCTCCTGAAACAACAACCCAAGCCGCACCCGCCGGCGGCGCAACGATAGAGCGAAACGAGTTCGAGTCGCTCCTCACGAAAGAGTTCAAGGCGCGCGACACACAAAAGCAGTCCGCGGTGCAGTCCGCGGTTCGAACCCTGGCCGAGCAGGCGCTGGCCGGGTCGAGGGCGATCTCACCCGACGCCATTGCGACGATTTCGTCTCTGATCGCGGAAATCGACCGCAAGCTTTCCGAGCAGATCAACCTGATCATGCATCATGAGGATTTCAAGGCGCTCGAGGGGGCCTGGCGCGGTCTGCACCATCTGGTGAACAACACCGAGACAGATGAGATGCTGAAAATCCGCGTGATGAACATTTCGAAGAACGACTTGAAGAAGACGTTGAAGAAATTCGAGGGAACCGCGTGGGACCAAAGCCCGATCTTCAAGAAGATTTACGAAGATGAGTTCGGCTCGCCCGGTGGCCAGCCTTACGGAGCGCTGATGGGCGACTTTTACTTTGATCATTCACCAGAGGACGTGCGCATGTTGGGCAACCTGGCGCAAATCGCCTCGGCCGCTCATGCCCCTTTTGTCGCCGGCACCGCATCCAGCGTGCTGGGAATGGATTCCTGGCAGGAACTGAGCAACCCGCGCGATCTGACCAAGATCATGCAGAGCCCGGAGTATGCGTCCTGGCGGTCCCTGCGCGAATCGGAAGATGCGCGTTACCTGGGGCTGGCGATGCCCCGGTTCCTCTCGCGGCTGCCTTACGGTTCGAAAACCGTGCCGGTCGAGGACTTCAACTTTGAAGAAGATACGGCGGGCGCGGATCACAACAAATACGTTTGGTCAAACGCCGCTTACGCGATGGCGACCAATATCACCCGGGCGTTCAAGCTCTACGGCTGGTGCGCGCGCATCCGTGGCACGGAATCGGGCGGTGTGGTGGAAGGGTTGCCAGTGCACACGTTCCCAACCGATGACGGTGGAGTGGACATGAAGTGCCCGACGGAAATCGCGATCACGGACCGGCGCGAGGCCGAACTGGCGAAAAACGGATTTATGCCGCTCTCGCACTACAAGAACACGGATTACGCCGTGTTCATGGGAGCGCAATCGTTGCAAAAACCGGCGGTCTATGATGACCCGGATGCGACCGCAAACGCGAATTTGGCAGCCCGGCTGCCCTATTTAATGGCGACCTGCCGCTTCGCGCACTATCTGAAGTGCATGGTTCGCGACAAGGTGGGCTCGTTCAAGGAACGCGCGGACATGGAGATGTGGCTGAACAAGTGGATCAATCAGTTCACCTGCGACTCGAAAGCGTCCGAAGAGATGAAGGCGCGCTATCCCCTGGCCGAAGCAAAAGTCGAAGTCCAGGAAGTGAAGGGCAACCCGGGCTATTACAGCTCAAAATTTTATCTACGACCACATTATCAGCTTGAAGGGCTGACAGTGTCACTGCGGCTGGTTTCAAAATTACCCTCCGCGAAAGGTGGATAAAACTTGCAGGACAGGATTGGCGGGCATGTGCCGCTCGTTTGGTGGTGGTTGGTTAAAACAAGGGGTTTCCAGGCACAAGGAACCCACAACAGATTAAAACTAATATGGCGCAAGTAGATTATTTCTTAAAGATCGAGGGTATCGAGGGTGAAAGCACCGACGATAAGCACAAAAACGAAATCGATATCGAGTCGTGGTCCTGGGGTGAGACCAACGCCGGTTCGCACGCCTTCGGTGGCGGTGGTGGCGCGGGCAAAGTCTCGATGAACGACTTCAGCATCACCATGAGGGTCAACAAGGCCAGTCCTAAACTCCTGCTGGCCTGCGCGAACGGCGAACACATTAAGAGCGCTTCCCTGGCCTGCCGGAAAGCCGGCAAAGAACAGCAGGAATACCTGAAAATCAAGTTCAGTGACCTGCTTGTGTCGTCCTACCAAAC
>DASYTB010000208.1:0-4390 GCA_036002705.1 Verrucomicrobiia bacterium | reverse complement strand
TCCCAACATCGAACTTATCAGCAGGGGTGAGAAGGTCCGCACACGAAACGGAACCAGACGGAACTTTTCACTCACGCCAACCCGAAGGCCGTTTTGTTGAAAGAAATGAAAGCAGTGGAGAATCCTTGGCGCAAGAAAATTCAGGTCCAAAAATTGATGAGGGTTTTATCGTCCAGCTTAACGAAGAGATTGCGCTATAGCCCGAGCAAATCCCGGAGAGAGGCCTTAACTGCATTCATCCGTTCTGGCGAGAGGATTCCCATCCGCCGAACCAATTTGGTGGGATCGAGGCTGGCCAGACCCTGAAGATTCACCGCCGACTCCTTCGACAGCCAGCGCGGTTTTCCCAAGTGAACCTCGCCCCGCATCGATCGAAGTTGTGATGTCAGAGGCGCGACGATCACAAGCGCACGGGCATCATTCTCGGACGGCGCCGCAAGCACCAGCACCGGTCGGCTTTTCTCGACCAGCCGAAGCTCAACAAACCAGACCTCACCAGGATTAAGGTCAGTACGGGCCGAAGGCATTCGTCCACTCCGTCCCTTGCTCCTCGGCGGAAACCAGCGAGGTTGCGTTCAAGGTCATATCAAAAGGCAAACCACGCCGAAGCTCAATTTGAGCAAGCAGAATATTGAAAGCATCGCCAGGCTTGAGGCCTAATTGTCCTAAAATCTTTTCCGCGTTTTTCAAGCGCTTCTTCGGAACGCGCGCGCGGAACAGTGTCGTCTCCGAAGCCATGCTCAAATATGCTCGAAACGGCTCACGCGGTCAATGCGTTTTCAGAAAAGATAACTCGAGCGAACAAACGATCCAAACATAGTATTCACCGGAGGCGGGTGGAAAAACGACCTGGAAATCAGGAGGCGTCGGTACCAGGGCGCCGGTTCGAAGACTCGCCTATGCCTTGGGATGTTATCGTATCGTCCCTCCGGGACTTCAGTTTGGGCTCGCTCGGTGATGCTGGACCGAAAACGCTTGCGGTCGTTGGGAATTCGGGATCTTCTGCGTGCGTCCTCAAACTCCGACTATTATGTGTGGCATTAGTGCAATGTTTTCCGCGCGCGGGCCTGTTTCGCGGGAGCGCCTGGAAAGGGCGACGCTGGCGTTGCGTCATCGAGGCCCAGACAACCAGCGCTGCTGGATCTCGAAAGATGAGCGGGCAGGACTCGGTCATTCGCGGCTCAGTATCATTGACCTGGCGGGAGGAGATCAGCCGATGGCGAGTGAAGATGGCACGCTGCGAATCGTGGTGAACGGGGAGTTTTATGATTTCGAGCGAATTCGGCGAACGCTGGAGGAGCAGGGGCACAGATTCAGCACGCGTTCGGATAGCGAGATCGCATTGCATTTGTATGAGAATAACGGCGTGCATTGCCTGGAGAATCTGCGCGGAGAATTCGCTTTTGTGCTGTGGGATGAAAACAGCCAGCGACTTTTCGCGGCGCGGGACCGTTTTGGGATCAAACCGCTCTACTACGCGGTGCACGAGGGCACGATTTACCTCGCGTCTGAAATCAAAGCTTTGATCGCGATGGGAGTGCCGGCCCGGTGGGATCACGAGTATTTTTACCAACTGGCGGTCGGACCGGCGATGCCCGATCGCACGCTGTTCAAAGGGGTGTATCAAGTGCCGCCCGGTTATTTTCTGGTGACGCAGGGTGGTGAAGTGCGGCTGCATCGTTACTGGGAGTTGAGCTACACGCCGGCGGCAGAACTGGCTAAAAATCATCGCAGCGAAGAATCGTGGATCGAAGAATTCAGCGACATTTTTGAAGAAGCGGTGCGGCTGCGGATGCGCGCGGATGTGCCGGTGGGATGTTATCTCAGCGGCGGCATTGACTCATGCGCGGTGCTGGGATTCGCGGCGCGAAATTCAGCCACACCGATCGAGGCATTCACGCTGACGTTCGATCAGGATGCGTACAATGAAGGCCCGATCGCGAAGGAGATGGCCACGCTAGCAGGGGCAAATTTCCATCCGATTCCGATCAAGCAGGCCGACATTGCGGAACATTTTGCGGACGCGATTTTCCATTCGGAAACGCTGTTCTGGAATGGGCATAGCGTTTCGAAGTTTCTGCTCAGCCGGGCGGTGCGCGACGCGGGTTTTAAGGTGGTCTATACGGGCGAAGGATCGGACGAGATTTTGGGCGGCTATGTCCACTTCCGCGGGGATATGCTGCAGCATAATGCGGTTGGCCAGGATCCGGCGGAAGTCGCGCGTCTCTTGAAGGAACTGGCGGATACGAACGCGGTGTCGCGCGGTGTTCTGCTGCCTGAAGGCAAGTCCGATTCGCTTGGGAGCGTCGAGCGCGCGCTTGGGTTCGTGCCGGGTTGCTTTCAGGTATGGGATGCCGGTGGGGCGCGCCGCAAAATGCTCTTCAAGGATGAATTTTCGGCGCAGTACCGAGGGCGGGATTGCGCGCGTCTTTTCCTCGACGAACTGGACATTCCCGGAGTGCTGGCGGGCCGCGATCCGTTGAACAAATCGCTGTTTATCTGGGCCAAGTCTTTTCTGCCGAATTATATCCTGAATTTCCTGGGCGACCGCATGGAAATGGCGCATTCCATCGAGGGACGTGTGCCTTTTCTCGATCACCGGGTGGTGGAGTTTCTGGGACGGGTCCCCGTATCGATGAAAATTCGCGGACTGACCGAGAAATATCTTCTGCGCGAGGCCGCGCGGCCGGTGATCACCGAAACTGTTTATCGCCGGCAAAAACATCCGTTCCTGGCGCCGCCAGCCACAGCCACGCGCACCGAGCCGTTGCACCAGCTTTTGCAGGACACACTGCGGGGTCCGGAACTTGCGGCCCTGCCGTTTTACGAGCAAAAGAAAGTCGTGGCGCTTTTGGATTCGCTGGGCGAGATGCCGGCATCCGATTGTGTGGCGTGGGATGCGCCGCTGATGTCAATCTTGAGCGCGTGTCTTCTGCGAAAGCGTTTTGGTTTGTCATAGGAGCGGACTGGAAAGTCCCGCTCATCCGCAGGCAAGAATGCCTGCGCTACCGGTATCCCCAGCCGAAGCGATCGGTGAAAGGCCAATAGATGAACCAGCAGCGGCCGATGATGTTCCGCTGGGGGAGATCGCCCCAAACGCGGGAGTCGGCGCTATTGAGGGTATTATCCCCCATGGCAAGATAGCCGCGGGGGCCAACCGTGTACACGGTCTGCTCGTCCGGAAACAGCGGAGCAATGTCATATTGTAAGGGAAGATGAAACCGGGTGCGGGCCACGTGCCCATTGAGGTGCCCGGTGTAATGGCTCTCGCCGGGATTCGTGATCGTATAAACGTTTTCGAAATGCCGGTCGCTGGCCGTCAGCTTGCGGCCATTGATGATGAGATGCTGATCGTCCGAGATTTGGACTTTCTCGCCGGGCAAGGCCACGAGGCGCTTGATGTAGAGGACATCCTGGGGGAGAGCGAGAATCCCCCTGGTCTTGAAGACGATGATCTCTCCGCGTTCAGGTGGGCGAAAATTGTAGGTGAAACGATCAACGAGCAAATGATCTCCGGTCCTGGCCCTCAGCTTCACAATTGAATCGCCCGCGCGGTATTCTCTTTCGGGCGAAAGACCGGCCGCCTGAGGCCAACGGTCGTCCGGCGGAAACCATAAGGTCAGCCATTTTCTTTTGCTGGAGTTCATCGGATCGCCAAAAAGAATTCTCTGGCGCGTGACAAAAGGGAACACCGGCCTGGCTTCACTGATCTCAAGCACGCGGCCATCAAAGGGCGCGGTCAGCTCTTTGTACGACATCCCGAAAAGCCAGTACTGAACGAAGCGGGTCAGCATTGGAGGTGGACCCGCTTCCGTGCCCAATTTTTCGTAAGTGATTCCGTAGAGCGTCGGCTGCATGGAGCCTGTGGGAATTTTTGTGAGCTGAAGGAAAAAGGTGGTGAAAGCCAGGATCGTGACCACCGCGACGAGAAATTCTTTGACGTTCTCGCGGATGGCCGCGGACGGGTAAGGTTGAAGCCATTTTGTCGCCGCTTGCTCGAGATTTGCGATCTCCGCGTTTAAAACGGGTTTCTCGCGGCGAGTTCGGAGGACCGGACGCGCTTTGTCCGCGGCGGCTTGCAGCGTGTTGAGCGCTTCGGGGCGAAGCAAGTCCCGCTGCTCGTTGATTAATCGATCCAAATGGCGGCAGGTCTCACTCAGCCGCCTGACATCTTTCGAGATAAGCCAATTGATGGGATACAAGGCAGTAGTCTCCGAGGTCACGCCGGGTTTGACCGGTCACTTTTCTTTTCGTTCATAGCGAGAAGCTACTCTTTCCCTTGCAGAATGCCCAGATGCACTCGCGCGACATCGCCCATGTAATGGGGTTGGCCGAAATCGCGAACGGCCGCGCGGATGTGTTCGAGCGTTCCGGCACGGTCGCCTTTCGC
>DASYTB010000207.1:0-11970 GCA_036002705.1 Verrucomicrobiia bacterium | reverse complement strand
TCAAAGAGCCAGCCCAGGAATGCGGCGAAGAGTACAAGCCACTGCGCCTGCGTTATGGTTTTTCTCGGTTCCACTCGGTGAACGCGGGAGTTGAAGCATTTTCACCAGACGAGAGCAAGCCGAGATCGCGGCGTGATCGCGTTTTAAGGAGCCCGCTCGTTTCGGCGCTGCAACCTCCAAAGCTCAATGCGTCATCGCGTACACGATGATATTTATTCCCAGCGGGTAGGCTCTTTTCTCGGAAAACTCACGGAAAAAATATCCATTCTCCTGTTCGCGCTCCCAACCGTCGCCGTTATCGGTATTATGGCAGGCAATCACCATGATGCGGCCAGCATCGTCCGTGATTGCTCGCACATGCATTTCGCGGCACTCTTCGCCGTCGTGATACTCCCAGGTTCTATGCCGGCCGTCTTCGGCGATGTCAGTTTCACTCAGCTCACCCTGGCGGTAGTTTGGGGTCTGGAGTTCCCGTTTGTCCGGTGAAATCTTGAGCTGGAACACGCAGTTGAAAATCGGATGGTCCTGCTGCAATTCCTTAAAACTAAAATTTCGTTCCGGCAAAGCGCGCTTGATCTCGTCCTCGAAATTCTCCCATTCCTTCGGTCCCCAAAAATCATCCGCCATGAGAAACCCGCCGCTGAGCAGATATTGCCGCAACGCCGTTACTTCCTCTTCGCTGAACTCCATGGCCCCCGGTTCAACCATGTAAATGAACGCATATTTAAATAATTCGGGATCGGTCAGCCTCAAAACGCGGCCATCGGGATCGACCTTGAGCGATGTGAGTTGCTGAAGGCGATAAGAAAGGTTCAAGTCGCTATCGGGAAAATCCGTGAAACAATAGCCCGCGCGCCTCGCGCCGTTTGGCTTGTAGCCGCGATGATACTGCACTCGCACGAAGGTAAAAACATCTTTGCCGAAACCGGCCGTATTGGTCCATTCCGGCATATCATAACTGTGGCGCGGGACTTCGCGCGCCGTTCGGACCGGGGCATCTTCGGGAAGCCAGCCTTCACCACCTCCATAGCCACCGCCGCCCCAATTGCCTCCACCATATCCGCGACCACCGCCACGATAGCGCTGGGCCAGAAGGGTGCCCCCGCTCAAGAGAGCGAGCAGGACTAAAATTCCGACGCGTTTCATGGCGGTCCGAAAAACTATGCCACGCACTGGGTAAAGGACAAGCCGGGAGGCCAGGTTCCAGGCTCCGCAAATATTTTTTAAGTAAACCAAAGGACCGCGGAAGTGTTATGATTTGACCAGAATACGATCTGGATGTCCGCGCCTTATTACATCGAATTGCACAGCCGGAGCGCCTTCAGCTTCCTGCGCGGTGCCTCGTTCCCAGAGCATCTCGCCGAAGCGGCCGCGCACCTGGGTATTCCCGTAATGGCGGTTTGCGACCGCGACGGCGTCTATGGCGCGCCCCGTTTTCATGCCAAGGCGAAAGAATGTGGCATTCGCCCGATCGTCGGCGCCGAAATCACGATTGCGGATGGTTCCGTCCTTCCGGTGCTCGTGCAGTCAAGAACTGGTTACCGGAATCTTTGTCGTTTGCTGACGAACGCGCATCTTCGCTCGCCGAAAGGAAAGAGCGCGATCGATTGGACGGAGATTTCCGAATTCGCCGAAGGATTGATCGCGCTGACCGGCGACGAAGACGGTCCTCTGATTCGCTCGATTCTGGCGCCTGACATTTCGGAAAGTAAGCAGCAGACGCCGGAACAGATAATCGAAACACTCCTTAGGAGCTTCGGCCCAGGAAATGTTTACGTTGAACTTCAGCGGCATCACATTCGAGGCGAGGAGCGCCTCATCAAATCGCTTCTCCATCTTGCGGAGGGCCACCAACTGCCTGTCGTCGCAACGGGAGGCGTGTTGTATGCCAAGCGTTCGGGTCGCGCGGTTCTAGATCTCTTCACGTGCCTGCGGCATCACACACACCTTGACGCTGCTGGCCGGTTGCTCTCGCAAAACAGCGAACGCTTCCTGAAAAGCCCGACCGAGATGCACCAACTGTTTCGCGACATTCCATCGGCGCTCGACAACACTCGTGTCCTCGCCGAGCGCCTGAAGTTCTCGCTCGAAAATCTCGGCTACGAATTTCCGCGTTATCCGCTTGCTCCCGGCGAAAGTCAGGAGAGCGTTCTGCGCCAACAAACCTGGGCCGGCGCGCGTCACCGCTACGGCAGCGGCTTGAATGAAAAGGTCAAAGCCCAGTTGGAACGCGAACTTGCGCTCATCGAGAAGCTCGGGTTCTGCGGTTATTTCTTGATTGTCGCGGATATTGTCAAGTTCTGCCGCGAGAACAAAATCATGGCGCAAGGGCGGGGGAGCGCCGCGAACAGCGCCGTTTGTTACAGCCTCGGGATAACCGCGATCGATCCGGTTGGCGGCAAACTTCTTTTCGAGCGTTTCCTCAGCGAAGGACGCAAAGGCTGGCCGGACATCGATATTGATCTTCCCAGCGGTGATCGCCGCGAGCGGGTCATCCAGGAAGTTTATCAACGTTACGGCAAGCACGGCGCCGCTATGACGGCGAACGTCATCAGTTATCGTGGCCGTAGCGCCGCGCGCGAAATTGGCAAGGCGCTGAATCTCCAAACCGATATTCTTGACCGTTTCTCCAGCCTTTTTGCCAACGGTGATTTCCCGCACACCATGGATCTCGTCGCGCAAATTGAGCAGGCTGGCCTCCCGCGCGAACATCCGCGCACGGCGGCGTTCGTGTCTCTTTACAGCGCAATTTACGGTCTTCCGCGGCATCTCGGCCAGCATTCGGGCGGGATGATCATCAGCCAGGGCACGCTCAGCTCCGTCGTTCCGCTTGAGAACGCTTCTATGCCGGGCCGCGTCGTTGCGCAATGGGACAAGGACGATTGCGAAGATCTCGGCATCATCAAAGTCGATCTCCTTGGCCTCGGCATGATGTCGGTTCTCCAGGATTGTATCGAACTAACCAACCAGCGTGGCCACCCGGTTGATCTCACGCAGATTCCCAAGGATGACCCAAAGACATTTGAGTTGATGCAGAATGCCGAGACGATCGGCGTTTTCCAAATCGAAAGCCGCGCCCAAATGGCGACGCTCCCGCGCATGAAGCCAACCTGCTTCTACGATGTCGTAATCGAAGTCGCCATCATCCGTCCCGGACCCATTCAAGGTCACCTCATGCATCCATATCTGGCGCGGCGTTCCGGAAAAGAGGAAGTCACATATTATCATCCGGACCTCGAACCCGTTCTGGAACGCACTCTTGGCGTGCCTCTTTTCCAGGAACAGATGCTCAAGATCGCCATGGTCATGGCCGACTTTAGCGGGTCCGAAGCCGAGGAACTGCGCCGCGCGCTCAGTTTTCATCGTTCGCAAGAGCGCATGCAAAAAGTCGAAGTGAAACTTCGCGCCGCTCTGAAACGCAAAGGAGTCGATCAACAGAAAACGGAGGAAATCCTTAAGGCGATCAGTTCCTTCGCGCTCTACGGGTTTCCCGAATCCCATGCCATCAGCTTCGCGCTGCTCGCCTATGCGAGCGCATGGCTCAAGGTCCATCGCGCGCCTGAGTTCTACGCGAGCCTTCTCAACAACCAGCCGATGGGTTTTTACTCGCCGGCGACAATCATTAAGGATGGCGGCCGTCGCGGCATTCGTTTCCGGCCCGTTTGCGCGATGCGTTCCGATTGGCACTGCGCCATTGAAAAGGACAATTCCATTCGCCTCGGGTTTTGCGTGGTTCAAGGGCTGCGCTCCGAGCACGCCCAGCAAATCCTCGACGAGCGCGCGGCGAGTGAATTTGTATCCATGGAGGATTTCAAAAAGCGCGTGCCCCTGAACAAACCTGAGTTCCGCCGTCTCGCGGAAATCGGCGCACTCAATTGCTTTGCCGAACACCGCCGTGAAGCGCTCTGGAACGTGGAACGCGAGATCCACGAAAACGATCTGTTCGAACGATCCCTCAATTCTCCTCTTGGTGCCCGCGAAGGGATCGAATCTCCGCTGCTGCCCATGAATCCGGTCGAACGCCTCCGCGCTGACTACGAGGGTATGCACCTCACGACCGGACCGCATCCGATGGCGCTCCTTCGACCGCAGCTTCCCAACGTTTGGCGCGCATCCGATCTTCCCCAAGGCCGCGAAGGCCAGATCATTACCATTGCCGGAAACGTCATCTGCCGCCAGCGGCCCGGCACCGCCAAAGGATTCGTTTTCGTCAGCCTCGAAGATGAAACCGGCATCAGCAACGCGATCGTTTCGCCGCAACTCTTCGAAAAACTCCGCCTCGTCATCACCCAGGAGATTTTCCTCCAAATCACCGGCCGCCTCCAAACCCGCGAAAATGTATTCGTTGTGCAAGCCCAGCACGTCGAACGACTCGAAGCTAAAGATCTCGTCGCTTCGGAATCGTATGATTTTCATTAATTCAAAGGTGACTTGTCTGGTGTAAATTACCCATACCTGAAGAAAATGACTTTTGAAATTCCGGACAGGGTCGCCACGGATTTCAAGAGGGCGGTGCCAGTCGACAAGCGATCATCACTCATCGCCGATTTCATGGAATCAGAAGCGCGGAAACGTCAGAGTCGCGATCTCACAAAGTATGCCGCAGGGGCAACGAGCTGGAAAAGTAGGATCGCACCTTCATGGAGTGGGAGAGGTTTTAGCATCATTAGTGCTCGTCGCGCAACTCGTCACGAGCGAAGATATTATGAGAACACGATCTAAAGACGGAGAATCTGAAATGCGCGCCGAGTACGATTTTTCTCAAGGAGTTTGCGGAAAATACGGCTCAGCGCTACGCGCAAGGGAGCAATGTGGTTGTGCTCGACCCGGACGTAGCCAAGAGATTCCCGACTGCTGAGGCGGTGAACAGTTCCTTGCGCGGCCTTGCGGAAATAATCGCGCGTCAGAAGGCGCTTGCGAAAAAGAGCATTTGAGATATTGGAATGAAAAATCGTTCTCGTGAGGGCGTAATGGCTGAGTCGTTACGTGAAGCTCATGAGGGCCGAAAATCCCGTTGACACCGCTTGGCCCGGTCTTATATTCACCGGCAACTTAGTGGGTCGAGGGAGTTAAGCCACCATTAAATCCCAATTGCTTTCAGGCAGGAACGGGATTGATGGCGTCTTTTTCTCTTTTGATGGCGGGAGACTGCGATCGACCAAGTCGCCGGGAGGGGAGACCCGAATGAAAAGCGAGTTTTGCCCATGTAGCTCAGTTGGCAGAGCACATCCTTGGTAAGGATGAGGTCATCAGTTCAAACCTGATCATGGGCTCCAGATTTTTTTGGCGCGAATGCGCAATATTAAGTAGAGAACGAAAAATTAAACAGGATAATCGAAATGGCTAAAGAAGCGTTTCAACGGACTAAACCGCACGTGAATGTTGGCACCATCGGACACGTGGATCACGGCAAATCAACTCTCACAGCGGCTATCGTGGCGGTGCAGTCACGCAAGGGCTTGGCCAAGCCGATCTCCTACGCCGATATCACCAAAGGTGGAACGGTGCGAGACGCCACGAAAACCGTCACCATCGCCGTTTCGCACGTGGAGTACGAGAGCAACGCTCGTCATTACGCGCACGTCGATTGCCCTGGCCACGCGGACTACGTCAAAAACATGATTACCGGTGCGGCCCAAATGGACGGTGCCATTTTGGTCGTCAGCGCCGCGGATGGCCCGATGCCGCAAACACGCGAACATATTCTCCTCGCTCGCCAGGTGGGTGTCCCGGCTGTCGTTTGTTTTTTGAATAAGGTTGACTTGGTCGATGACCCGGTGTTGCTCGATCTCGTTGAAATGGAAATTCGGGATCTCCTGAGCAAGTATCAATTCCCTGGCGACACTACCCCGGTAATTCGCGGCAGCGCTACCGCCGCCCTCGAAGGAAAACCGGAAGGCGAGAAGGCCATCCAGGCTTTGATGGACGGGATTGACGCGGCGATTCCTTTGCCGACGCGTGAAATCGACAAGCCCTTCCTGATGTGCATCGAAGACGTCTTCAACATTGAAGGTCGTGGAACGGTCGTCACGGGCCGTGTCGAGCGTGGCGAGTTGAACAAAATGTCTGAAGTCGAGATCGTTGGCCTTCGCGAGACTCGCAAGACCGTCGCGACCGACATCGAAATGTTCCGCAAACTGCTCGATAAAGCGAGCGCTGGCGATAACGTCGGCGTCCTGCTCCGCGGGACAAAGAAGGATGAAGTTGAACGGGGAATGGTGTTGGCCAAACCGGGCACAATCACTCCGCATACGAAGTTTAAAGCTGAAGTCTATGTGCTGTCCAAGGAAGAAGGTGGACGCCATACTCCCTTCTTTAACAATTATCGCCCGCAGTTTTACTTCCGCACCTCGGATGTCACTGGGAGTTGCAAGTTGCCCGAGGGCGTCGAGATGGTCATGCCTGGTGACAACGTCGGCGTTGAAATTGAGTTGATTGCCCCTGTGGCTATGGAAAAAGGCCAGCGGTTTGCGATCCGCGAGGGTGGCCGCACCATTGGTGCCGGTCGTATCAGCGAAGTCGTCACCTAGCTTTTAGCACTTGAAAAATGCAGGAGCGCGGGGAATATTCCTCGCCTCCGTTTTTTCGTCTCGGTCCGGAGCTGTCCTAAGCTCTTGGTTGAGAAAGAGTAGGGCGGTAGCTCAATTGGTAGAGTAGCGGTCTCCAAAACCGTCGGTTGGGGGTTCGAGTCCCTCCCGCCCTGCCACTTAAAGCGGACGGCGGTGGAAGTTTGCGCGGATGAGTCCGGAAGAAATTCGCGAGAGCTATATGCGGGTTCGTGGCGCGCATTTGTTGGCCGAACTAACGAATGGACAAAAGCTTCGGGTCCCGCCCGGACGAAGCAGTACTTTTGCTCCCGGATGCGTCTCAGTTGGCGCTGTACACGAAGAAAAGCGCGTTTAAATTGATCGATGCCGAGGAATCGTTAACGCCGAGAAAGAGCTGGAGATTTTGGAAGCGGGATTAAGAATAAGATTAGGATTAGGACTGGAAGACCGGAGGGGTGGCAGAGTGGTCTATCGCGGCGGTCTTGAAAACCGCTAAGGCCTTAAAAACCTTCGGGGGTTCGAATCCCTCCCCCTCCGCCAAAGATTTTTAGAACGTGAAGAAAGAAGACATAACATTTTGGAGCCAATACGGCTCGCTGATCATTACGGTCGTAGTGATTGGCGCCATTTTTGCCTTCATGTGGCAAAAGGGCTACCTGATCAAAATCCGCGATTACATCAACGAGACTCAAGAGGAGTTGAAAAAGTGCAGTTGGCCCTCGGTGGACGAACTGAAAGGTTCAACGGTCGTGGTGATGCTCACGATTTTCATGCTCGGTCTTTTCACGGTGAGCATGGATTGGATTCTTTCGATGGTAATCCGGTTGATTACCTAAACCCAGGAAACATAAATGCCCCAGAGCAAATGGTTTGTGCTTCATACCCTTTCTGGCCAGGAACAGAAGGTTAAAGAGAGCATCGAAAAGCGGATCAAGTCCGAGGAGATGACGGATTTCGTCAAGGAGGTTCTGGTCCCGATGGAGAAGGTTGCGGAGGTGCGCAGCGGCAAGAAAACCGTTACGACTCGCAAGCTGTATCCGGGCTATGTCTTTATCGATATGATCCTGCTCGATGAAAATAACCGCATCATCGAAAAACCATGGTATTTTATCCGGGATACTCAGGGCATTATCGGTTTCGTGGGGGGCGACCGCCCTACGCCCACCAGCGCGGAGGAAATTGCCTCGATTAAGTCACAGATTTCTGACTCCGAGGAGACCGAGCGTCCGAAGGTTCAATTCGACGTGGGCGAGACCATCAAGATCAATGATGGCCCGTTCCTCAATTTCAGCGGCGTGATCGAAGAAATCGATCCGGAGAAGGGTAAATTGAAAGTGACGGTTAACATTTTCGGACGGAATACACCGGTCGAACTGGAATATTGGCAGGTTGAGAAGGCCTAAAAAGCCCGTAATTCCACATTTTCCAGCAAATTCCATTTAAATTTTTATGGCGAAGAAAGTTGTCGGACAAGTGAAGTTGCAGATACCTGCCGGGCAGGCGAATCCAGCCCCACCGGTCGGTCCTGCCTTGGGTCAGCAGGGCGTGAACATCATGGCCTTTTGCAAGGAATTCAACGCGGCCACCAAAGAGCAGGCGGGATTGGTAATCCCGGTGGTCATCACCGTTTACCAGGATAAATCTTTCACGTTTATCACGAAATCGCCGCCCGCGTCCATTCTACTCAAGAAAGCGGCCGGAATTGCCTCCGGGTCAAAGTCGCCGAATAAGGACAAAGTCGGCAAGGTGAACCGCAAACAGGTCATGGAAATCGTGAAAATGAAGATGAAAGACCTCAACGCCGTCAACGAAGAAGCAGCTTTCCGCGTGATTGCCGGAACCGCCCGGAGCATGGGCATCGAAATCACCGCTTAACCACCTTAATCATACTCTTACTCGTAATCTTAATCCTAATCTAAAACCGCGGGAGAGCCTCAAACGCTCGCTTGGACCGCAAAACAGAAAAATGGCTAAGAAACCTAGCAAACGTTATCGTAAAGCCCTCGAGGTGGTGGACGCGAAAAAGAGCTATCCCCTCCTGAGTGCGGTCGAAGTCCTGAATAAATTCCCGAAGGCCAAATTCAACGAAACTGTTGAAGTGGCATTTCATCTGGGGGTTGATCCAAAACAATCGGATCAAATGGTCCGCGGCACTGTCCCATTGCCTCACGGCAGTGGCAAAACGGTTCGCGTGCTCGTTTTCGCGAGACCTGGTGCGGCCGCCGATGCCGCCCGGGCCGCCGGCGCGGAATTCGTCGGTTTCGATGACATGATCAAGAAATGCAACGAAGGCTGGTCGGATTTCGATGTCGCCATCGCCACTCCCGAAGCCATGATCGAGGTCCGCAAGTTGGGTAAAGTGCTCGGTCCGCGAGGATTGATGCCGAACCCGAAGACCGGCACCGTGACCGAAGACACCGCCAAGGCGGTTCGCGAAGTCAAAGCCGGTCGCGTGGAATTCAAAGTGGATAAGGGAGCAAACGTGGCGGTGCCTGTTGGCAAGCGTTCGTTTACCCCGCAGCAGATCATGGAGAATGCCCGTTCTGTCATCGATGCCGTGATCAGGGCCCGGCCTAACAGCGTCAAAGGCACATTCGTCGAAAGCTGCACGCTCTCGAGCACGATGAGCCCGCCCGTTAGACTGGACCTCCGCGAATTCGCCACTGCCGCCTAACCGTCATTCGGAGAAGAAAATGCGTACCGAAAAACAATTTATTACGAACGAATACGTCAGTCGCCTGAATTCGTCCCCATTCTTTATTGTGGTGGACTATCGCGGGTTGACCGTCACGAACTTCACTGAACTGCGCAAGCGCCTGCGCGGCGCGGGTTCAGAGATGCACGTCGTCAAGAATTCCATCTTTCGCGTCGCCGCCAAGGAAGCGGGAGTCGCTGATTTGAGCGGTACACTCGCCGGCCAGTTGGCCGTCGTCACCGGGCAAAAGGACGTCTCCGCCGCGGCGAAAATTCTGAAAGGTTTCACCAAGGAGTTTTCCAAGGGCAACGTTCAGTTCGGTTACCTGAAAAGCCAGCGCCTCGAGGGCAAGGATTTGATGGAACTGGCCGACCTGCCCTCCATCGAAGTTCTTCGGAGCAAAATTCTTGGCCTGTTCCAGGCGCCTGCGGCCCAGTTGGTCCGCATGATCAACGCGCCCGGAGCCCAACTCGCGCGCGTCATCCAGGCCCGCGTGGATAAAGAACAACCGAAAAGCTAGAACGTTTGGTAGGACAAGCGCCTCGCCTGTCCCGTCCGGTGCCTCGCCGGACGCGAACCCACATGCGCACTAGGTTTCAGCGGACGAGGTGCCCGCTAAGGACGGGCGAGGTGCCTGTCCACCCGGAAGAATTTGAATAATTTCCTCCCGATTTGTGTCGGGAATGGAACCAACAGACAACAACAAGTAAATCGTCGGCGGGCAGGCTTGCCCGTTGAAAGCACTTTCGGCCGAGGGTGACGACGAGACGAAAGGTAACATGGCTGACTTAGCAGCATTAGTAGATCAATTGAGCGCGTTGACCGTGATCGACGCCGCGAACCTGGTGAAGCAACTCGAAGAGAAGTGGGGCGTAAGCGCCGCTGCCCCTGTCGCGGCTGCTGGTGCCGCGCCCGCCGCTGGTGGAGCTGCTGCTCCCGCCGCCGAAGCGAAGACCACCTTTGACGTAATCCTCGCTTCCCTTCCCGCAGACAAGAAGATTGCTGTCATCAAAGCTGTCCGTGAAGTCAAGTCCGGATTGGGCTTGGCTGAGGCCAAGGCGCTGGTGGAAGGCGCTCCGAAGGCCGTTCTGGAAGGGGCGAACAAGGCTGATTCTGACGCCGCCAAGAAAAAGCTGGAAGACGCTGGCGCGAAAGTTGAAATTAAATAACGATCTGTTATACTGGGGATGGCGAACTGGTCTTCGCCATCCCTTTTTCTAAGGAGTCTGTTGAGTTCAAACAGTTTAACCGTGCTGAGAATCGCGAGATTCACCCATAGATAGCTACCAATTTGTGTTTTGCCGGTGATTCCTTTGGCCCACCCAAAGGCGCCGGTATCGTGTCGTCTATTGAATAAGAACAGGCAAGGCCCGACCGACTTGCCGCTGAAAAGAGGAAAAAATGCCGCACAGAGCAGAAAGAATAAACTTCGGAAAAATCAAAGAGGTAATCGCTCCGCCCAACATGATTGAGGTGCAGGTCAATTCCTATAAGGAGTTTCTGCAGGCGGAAATTGCTCCACGTCAGCGGAAGAATCTCGGTTTGCAAGCCGTCTTCACCGAGGTGTTTCCGATCGAGAGCTACGACGGAAAAATTATTCTTGACTATCACAGCTACGAGATCGGCGAGCCGAAGCTCGACTGGCTGGAATGCTTGCGCGAAGGCATCACCTACGGCGCGCCGCTGCACGTGACCTTTCTCCTCAAGGAAGAGAGCGGCACAAAAGAGGAAAAAGTGTTCATGGGCGAACTTCCGCTCATGACCCCTCAGGGCACGTTCGTGATCAATGGCGCTGAACGCGTCATTGTGAGCCAATTGCATCGTTCGCCGGGTCTCGCTTTCGAAGCCACGCAGCACCCGAATGGCAAAACGCTGCACTCTTTCCGCATCATTCCGGATCGCGGTTCCTGGTATGAAGCGCAGTTCGATACCAGCGATCTGCTCTACGTTTACTTGGATCGCAAGAAACGCCGCCGCAAATTCCTCACCACGACTTTTTTCCGCGCCCTCGGCTACAGCGCCGACTTGGATATCCTGAAGCTCTTCTATGACATCGAAGAGCTGACGATCAAGGCCGCCGAGAATCTCGAAGACATCCAGAACAAAGTTCTCATCGAAGACGCCATTGATCCGGACAAGGGCATTGTGGTGGCTCGCGCTTTCGAGCCCCTCTCCAAAGCGGTCGTGAAGCAGATTGCTGAACTTGGCGTGAACAAGATCCGCGTTGTTGATACCACCGTCGATGACGGCATTATCATCAAGTGTCTCAAGAAGGACCCGACCAAGAACGAAGAAGAAGCGCTCAAGGATATTTACCGCCGTTTGCGCCCGGGCGATCCGCCGACCGCCGCCAACGCCCGCGCTTTGATCAAACGCCTGTTCTTCGACCCGAAGCGTTACGATCTCGGACGTGTTGGTCGTTACAAGATCATCCAGAAGCTCGGTCTCAAGGAAAACGAGGATAGCCGTGTCCTCACAAAAGAAGATCTCGTGGCTGCCACGAAGTATCTTCTTCGCCTCAAAAAGGGTGAAGGTTCCACGGACGATATCGATCACTTGGGCAGCCGCCGTGTCCGAACCGTCGGCGAATTGCTCGCCAACCAATGCCGGGTCGGTCTCGCTCGAACCGAACGCCTCGTCAAGGAGCGCATGACGCTCTTCGATCAAGGCGTCGATACCATGACGCCGCAAAAGCTAATCAATCCGAAGGCGCTCTCCGCCGTGGTC
>DASYTB010000206.1:0-4125 GCA_036002705.1 Verrucomicrobiia bacterium | reverse complement strand
ACCGCGCCGCATCTGCCGATCATTATTCTGAGCAGCCTGGACGACGAGCAATCCGCTCTCAAGGCCGTGCACCAGGGAGCGCAGGATTATTTGGTCAAGGGCGAAGTGAACGCGCACCTGCTGGTCCGCTCGATCCGGTATGCGATTGAGCGGAAACGGTCGGAAATGGCCTTGCTCACCGCCGAAGAAAAATACCGGAGCATCTTCGAGAATACGGTTGAAGGAATTTTCCAGACGACTCCCGACGGCCAATACCTCAGCGCCAACCCGGCGCTTGCGCGGATTTACGGGTATGCCTCCGCGGAGGAGTTGGCCGCTTCATTGACCAACATCAGCCGAGACCTGTACGTGGAACAAGGGCGCCGCGCCGAGTTCGTGGCGCTTATGGAAAAGCACGATGTGGTGAGCGGGTTCGAGTCCCGCATTTACCGGAAGGACCACACCATAATTTGGATTTCTGAAAATGTCCGGGCCGTTCGGGATCGCCGGGGAACGCTTCTCTACTATGAAGGCACGGTCGAAGACATCACTGAGCGGCGGCGGCACGAGGAGGAACTACGGAATTCGGAGGCTCTTTATCATTCTCTGGTTGAGACGCTGCCCCAAAATATTTTTCGTAAGAATCTGAACGAACAGTTCACCTTCGCCAACAGTCGCTTTTGCCAGACGCTGGGACGGCCCCTCTCGGAAATCATCGGAAAGACCGACTTCGATTTTTATCCCTATGATTTGGCGGCCAAATACCAGAAGGACGACCAGCTCATCGTGGAAACGGGCAAGGCGTTGGAAACGATTGAAGAGAATCAACCACCGGGCGGCGAGAAATTGTATGTGAACGTCGTCAAGACTCCCTTGTACGATGCGCAGAGCCGAATTATCGGGCTGCAAGGGATTTTCTGGGACATCACCGAGAAACGTCGCGCGGAAGAGGCGCTGAAACAGGCGAATCTCGACCTGGCCTTGAGCCGCGAGGAGTTGCGCCTGAAGAACGATCAGATGGAAGAGGACTTGCGGATGGCCCGCGAGATTCAGCAGGCGATCATTCCGCAGCAATACCCTTGTTTTCCAGCGCATGCCTCGCCCGATCAGAGCGTTCTGGCGTTTTGTCATCGTTATCTGCCCACGGGGGTGGTCGGCGGGGACTTTTTTAACGTCCGTCCTTTATCCGACACCAAAGCCGGAGTGTTCATTTGCGATGTCATGGGGCACGGAGTTCGCTCCGCACTGGTCACGGCCATCGTCCGCGCTCTAGTCGAGGAATTGACGCTGGACGCGACCGATCCTGGAGAATTGCTCGCCCATCTTAATCAGGATTTGCGTTCGATCCTGAAGCAAAGCGGCACGCCGCTTTTCACCACGGCCTTTTACATGATTGTGGATGTGGCGGAGAACAAAGCTTCGTTCGCGAACGCGGGGCATCCAAAGCCTCTGCTGATGCGGGCGAACGGCGATACTGAGTTTCTTCACAATCGCGATCAACGCTCGAACCCCGCCTTGGGGTTGTTCGATCGGTTTCGTTACTCAACTTCGACCGTCGAGATTCATCCGCGGGACCGTATCGTTTTGTTCACGGACGGCGTGTACGATGTCGAATGCAACGGCGAGTTGCTCAGCCCCGAATGGCTGCTTGAGGCTTTTCGTCGGCGTCGAGAACTGCCCTTGCTTGCGATCTTTGATCAGATCATCGAGGAACTTCGGACCTTCGCGAAAGACGACGAGTTTTGTGATGATATGTGCCTTCTGGGAATGGAACTGAAAGGGCAGTAGTTCTACTGTGCTATTCGGCATTGTTCGGAGGCCGATTGCTGTTACGCTCGCTTCCATGCAGCACGCTTTCCTCAATGCGCTCTCCTTTGGGATGGGGACGGTCTTCCGAATCGTCGGCGCTAAACCAACGGGTTTGGTCCTTTTGCTTTCCGCCATTTCGGCCGTTTCGGCTCACGCCGGGGCGGCAGAACTAACTCCAGCGCCGCAGAAATTTCGGCAGGAAATCGCGACGCGCTTTGGGCCTTCGGATGGGTTGCCGCCGGGCAAAGCGCAATTAATCGAGATTGATTATCGAGGAACGCCTCGCCTATTCACCGGCGGCCGATGGTTCGAATTCCAGGACGACGGAAAATGGCGCGAGCTGTCCGAGCTCGCGGCAAAATCGGATCGCGAGTTCGTTGTGGGAGATGCCTCGGGCGCGGTCTTGACTCTCGCACTCCCGTGGCGCGACATGCTGCAAGTCTTACGCTGGAAAAGCACTGTTTGGGTTGCCACCGCCGCCGATCCTTTCCTCGTCGCGAATGGAACAGCGCGCTCGCTCGGCTGGCCGAGTAAATATCGCATCAATCAAATGGCCGTGGACGCGAATGGCACGCTCTGGGTCGCATCGAGCGCCGGTTTGTTCCGTCGGACGGAGCGAGGTTGGTCGCCACTCGGAATTACTGATGGACAAGGACGGGCTTGGGCGGTTCAGGATGTGCTCGGCGTGGCTTCTGATGCGAAGAACCAGCTCTGGTTCGCCACCAGGGCCGGGGTGGGCATGCGCGCCGCGGAGGGCTGGAAATTTTTCGAAGGGAAGGATGGATTGCCCTGGAACGACTTCACGGGAATGACGGCGGGGCCCGAAGGAGAGATCTGGTTTGGCACCCGCCTCGGAGCGATTCGTTTTGACGGGCAGCGTTGGCATTATCGGCAAGGACCGGCCTGGCTGCCGGATGATGAGGTGCGGCAAATCGCGGTTGATCTGAAGGGCCGCGCCTGGTTCGCAACCGGCAAAGGCGCCGGTGTGATCGAATTCAAACCGATGACGCTCGCGGAGAAGGCTGCGTTTTATGAAGACGAAATCGCTCGCTACATCAAGCGCACGCCCTTCGGATATGTCGCTGAAGCGCCGCTCCGGACGTCCGGAGACAAATCAACGGCGCATCCGAACGACAGCGATAATGACGGGCTCTGGACCGCAATGTACGGCGCAGGGGAATGCTTTGGTTATGCGGCGATCGGCGATCCCGCCGCCAAAGCGCGCGCCAAACAGGCCTTCGAGGCGTTACGCTTCCTCCAAAAAGTTACCCAGGGCGGCGCGCACTCGCCGCCCGATGGCTATATCGCCCGGACCATCCGATCCACCGATGAGCCGGACCCAAACGCGGGCCGAATTGAAGGCGATCGCGAAGAACAAAAGCGCGACAAACTGTGGAAGGCATATGAGCCGCGCTGGCCAAAAAGCGCGGATGGAAAATGGTACTGGAAGAGTGACACCAGCAGCGATGAATTGGACGGCCATTATTTCTTTTATTCGCTTTACTATGAATTCTGCGCCGACATTGAGGAAGAGAAGGAGCGCGTTCGCGATGTCGTGCGAAGGATCACCGATCACTTGATCGAGCATGGTTTTTTGCTTATCGATCACGACGGAAAGCCGACGCGCTGGGGGATTTATGCGCCGCAATATCTGAACGAGGATCCGTATTGGTGGCCGGAGCGCGGCCTGAACTCCTTAAGCATTCTTACCTACCTTTCAGATGCGGCCCACATTACCGGCGATCCGAAATACGCCGCAGCTTCCCGTGAACTGATCGAAAAACACGGATACGCTCAGAACATCATGTATCCCAAAGTGCAGCACGGTCCCGGATCAGGAAATCAGTCGGACGATGAAATGGGCTTCATGTGTTACTACAACCTCCTCCGTTATTCGCGCGATGAAGCGCTCAAAAAGCAGGTCCGATCCTCGTTTTACGGTTATTGGGCGAACGAAGCCCCGGAAATGAATCCATTCTTCAATTTCTCCTATGCCGCACACACTCTCCAGAATTCGGCTGAAAATGTCTTTGGAAGATTCTCACTCAAGCCGTGGGAAGGCTGGTTTGAGGATTCGATCGCCACGCTATATGGCTTTCCGCTGGACCGCGTGAATTGGTCCCGCCGAAATTCCCACCGGCTCGACCTTCAACTATTGAGCCTCGAAAAATCCACCGACCTCTCCGACGCGCGGCGTGGCGGACGCGGCTTCCGCGTAAATGGAAAAGTATTGCCAATCGAGAATCGTTATTTCGAACATTGGAATACTGACCCATGGCGGCTCGATTATAACGAGAACGGAATGGAACTGGGAGCGGGGACCGTTTTTTTGCTGCC
>DASYTB010000205.1:0-8562 GCA_036002705.1 Verrucomicrobiia bacterium | reverse complement strand
CCATTTCGATGCCATCTTCCATGTACATCATGCCGCCGCCTTCGGCGACGACGTCCTCCTGCGGGTCGAGTTCGACCACCACGTATTGCATGTCGTCCCCGTATATTTTGAAATCAATTTCGTGCATTCCAGGCATAAAATCCTTTCGGAGGGATGTTTCCGAATCAGGGCTCAGAAAGCAATTCCACGATAGAGGCGGATTTATAAACGCTTGAAGCGGTGAGACTAGAGCCATTTGCGTTTGAGAAGGCTAAGCAGGCCTTGTTTGGCGCCAAACTTATGTTAGATTGGTTTGGCACGAAAACATTCAAAAATTCCGGAAAATTTTTTGTGTTTTTTTGTGCGACTTTTTCGCGGATGCAGCGTCTATTACCAATGAGGAGGTTACGCTAGTAGTTGTTTGGGTTGGTGGTGGCTTCATTTACTTTCGAGTGGGGCCGCCACTTTTTCTCCAAACTTTCGCGCGCCGCAGCGTCTGATCTGCCGGATGCGAACAAAGCGAACCATTAAGGCCGCATCCCTTCGGCACGCCTGGAGGGATGCGTTTCTTCACATTGTTGGAATTGCCGGGCTATTGTGGGCGGCAGTGAATCGGGCGGATGAAGCCCCTTTTCCAACGCCCGCGTCGAAAAAGGGGCTTCAGGTGCAGATGGTTGATGATGCGCTCGCCCTCGGCGTAAGACACGCGGCTTTGAATGTGAATTTTGGGCAACTTCTTACATTCGAGACGAACAACATTCACGCGCGTTACCGTGGCGCGGATTTTTGGTTTTCGCGCGGATATGTGAACCACCTCGACGCACAGATCAAACCTCTCTCGGATCACGGCGTGGTGGTCGCATTGATTCTTTTAAATTACGCGGGGAGCGATGCCACGCTGAACCGGGTGCTTCTCCATCCGAGGTACGATCCGGGAGCGCCGAACCATCTCTCGGCGTTCAATACCAGCACCCCGGAAGGCGCGCGGGCTTTGGGCGCGTGCGTGGAGTTTCTCGCGGAACGGTACAGCAGCAACGAACATGGACGGGTCTGGAACTACATTGTCGGCAACGAGGTGAACTCACACTGGTTCTGGAGCAACATGGGACGCGTGACGATGGAGGAATTCGCGGATGATTATCTCCGGGCGGTGCGCCTGTGCCAGGAATCGGTGCGGAAACATTCGGCCAACGCGCGGGTTTACATCTCGCTGGAACACCATTGGAATATTCATTATCCGGGTGGTGACGAGAAACAGACGTTTCCGGGCCGGCCGTTCGTAGATTATTTTGCCCGGCGAGCCCGGGAAACCGGGGATTTTGATTGGAACATCGCGTTTCATCCGTATCCGGAGAACCTCTTCGATTGCCGCACCTGGAAGGATAAATCCGCGACGGATGCTCCTGACACGCCGCGAATCACGTTCAAGAATATTGAAATGCTGCCTAAGTATCTCAGCCGCCGGGAGTTGCTTTACCAGGGGAAACCGCGGCACGTCATTCTTTCCGAGCAGGGATTTCACTCCCCGGAGACTCCGGAGGGCCAGGTGCTGCAGGCAGCGGCGTATTGCTACGCGTATGAGAAGGTGGACCATCTTAATGGGATCGATTCGTTCATTTACCATCGGCAGGTGGACCATGGACAGGAAGGCGGGCTGAACCTCGGGGTGTGGACGCGAAACAAAAACTCCCCGAATCCCGCGGAACCGGCGGAGCGAAAGAAAATTTATGAAGTGTTCAAAGCGGCGGACACACCCGAGCGCGAAGCATCGTTTCGTTTCGCGCTGCCGGTGATCGGGATTTCGAAATGGGAGGAAATCCGGGCTCGATGAGGCAAACGGCGTACTTCATTCTCGCGAAGATCGTTGGGGGTGCTGCGGAACGGGCGACGAGCCGGCGCGCTTGTATTATCCCGGAGACTGCAACGCCATGTTAACTTCTTCCCTCGCAAGCCGATATTCAATGAAGAGATGAATTCGAAGGTTTTGCTCGTGGGTGCACCTTCGGACGCATTAAGGCGTAGCCTGAGTGGGGAGTTTTGGATTCAAACTTGCCCGAATGCAGCCGATGCTTTGCAACTGTTGCCGAAAACAGATTGCGTGGTGCTGATTTGCTGCATGGAAAACGAGGCGCACGCGGTGGATTTCATGCGCAGCGCCATCCAGGCACGGCCGCATTTGCCCGCGATCCTGATGGTGGCTGATGACTGGAGTGGAACTTTCCAGATGGCGGCGGAGAATTCATCCATGCTGCTGCTGCCGGCGCGAACGAATCCGGAGATGGTGCGGCTGAACGCGCGGCATTTTCTGCGGGAACATTCGCGGCAAACGGAGAAGAAGGACGTTCTGGAAAAGTCAGTGAGCGGATCGGTCTCCGCGTTTTTTGAGATTCTCTCCATTATCGATCCGTACTCAGCGAGCCTTGGACAGCGTTTGCGCTATGCGGTTGATCTTTTTTGCCGCGCCGCGAAGGTCGAGTTGAGCTGGCAATTGGAGACGAGCGCGCTTCTCTGTGAAATTGGCGTGCTGACGGTTCCGTTTCGCGTCCTGATGAAGCACCAGGCCGGACAGGAGCTTTCTGCGTTCGAGAAGGACATGATCGCGCGCGTTCCGGAGCGCGGCGCGGATCTGCTCGAGCAGATTCCATTTTTCGCGCCGGTGGCGGCGGCGATTCGTTATCAGGGGAAAAACTATGATGGAACCGGCCTGCCCGCAGACAGCCTCGCGGGAGATAAATTACCTTTCGGCGCTCGGATTTTGAAAGTGCTGAACGACCTTTTTCGCATCAAAGAAAATGGGCGCGCGCAGGATGAAGCGATTCGCGAAATGGAAGAGCGCGAGGGCCGCTACGATCCGCATCTGCTGCGGGTGGCGAAGGATTGTTTTGATGTGAATCTGCCGTCGAAAATCCCGGCAAGTACGCTGCCAATGAAGGTCAATGACCTGCGTCCAGGCCAGCTCCTGGTCTCAAACGTGGAAACCGAGGATGGAGTTCTGCTGATTCGCGATGGGCAGGTGATCTCGCCCCGGCTGCTGCATAAGCTGCGGAACTTCGCTTTCACCTCCGGGATTAAAGAACCGATCTACGTGATCGACTTGCTGGAGAGCCGCAAGATGACGAGCACCTTCGGAGAGATCGTCAATTCGGGCACGACCTTCTTGAGCAAGACAAAGTAAAGGGTCTCACTGCGCGCCATCGACAATGCGCGCCATCCACGGTTCGGTGCGGATTTTCGTGCGCGCGTAATATTCCTCGGCGAGCCTGCGTTTGAATTGTTCGAGCGCGTCCTGCTGCACCAGGTTGATGGTTGCGCCACCGAAGCCGCCGCCGGTCAGGCGCGCGCCGTAGCAACCTTTCAGTTTTTGGGCGATTTCGACGAGGGCGTCGAGTTTCGGAGTGCTGTTCTTAAAGTAATCGCGCGAACTCGCGTGGCTCTGAAAGAGATATTGGCCGAACTGATAAACTTCCCCCTCGCGCAGGGCTCTTTCGCCGAAGATCACTCTTTGGTTCTCGCCGACAATATGAAAAGCGCATTGGTACTCGCGGGGGGCGAGTTTTGATTTGTTCTCCTCGAGCTGCGCCGGAGTAACGGATCTCAAAAACTGGACGCCCAGTTTTCGCGCGGCGTTTTCGCATTGCGCGCGGACTTCGTTGTAATCGCCGGCGGCGAGATCGTGCTTCACGGCGGAATCCGCCACGACGATGGCCACCCCTGGCGGCATCGGATCGTGTTGAACGGTCAGGTGCAGAAAATCGGTTTGAATCACCTGTCCCTGCTTGCCGAAGAGGGATGAAATTTGGTCGAGCAGGCCGCACTTCACTCCCACAAATTCGCTCTCCGCCGCCTGTCCGATCCTGGCGAGCCGGAGTTTTTCCGCGGGAGTGAGCGGAGGCAGCTTGCCATTTTCGCGCTTTGGCGGCGCATCGAGTGAATTCTCTCTCAGAGAAAATGGAAAAAGCTCGCGAATTATCAGGGTGGTCGCCATTTCCAGCGCGGCTGAACTGCTTAACCCGGCCCCGAACGGGATCGTGCCGTGCACGGCCGCATTAAACCCGGTGAAGTGCACACCGCTTTTCTTAAGCTCCAGGAGAACGCCCTTGATGTAGTTGGCCCAGGGCGCGGCGGGATTCCGCGCAATGTGATCGATATAGAAACAGTCACGACCAGGAAAAGAAGTCGAGGCGAGTTCAACGATGGCATCCTGACGCGGCGTCGCGGCGATATAGACGTATTTATCAACGGCAAGCGACATGACGAGGCCCGCGTTGTAATCGGTGTGATTGCCGAGCAGTTCCAGGCGTCCCGGCGCGCGGACCACATGAGCGGGCGGCGCTCCGAAAGAACTTTGAAAAAAAGCTTTGAGATCCTGGTCTCCCATTGAACGTCCCGTGCTTATAACTCCCACTGATTGCGACAATGGTCAATCGCGGTCAATCATGATGAATAAGCCGATGAGACGGGTTTGAGCGTTCGGCGGTGGTGTTCGCGTGTTCGCGCGATTGACTTTAAATTCCGGCCCGCAGACAGTAGTAGTCCAAAGATGCGGATGAGAATTACAGTTCTGTCAGTGCTGTCACTGGCCGCGGCTTCCTTGCCGGGAGTTCGGGCCGCGGATCAAATTGATTTCACCCGGGATATTAAACCGATCCTCGAAGTGCAGTGCCTGAGCTGCCATGGCGCGGAAAAACCGAAGGGCGGTTTGCGGCTCGATACGCGCGCCAATGCCTTGAAGGGTGGCGAGGACGGGACGGTGCTGATTCCGACCAAACCGCAGGACAGCCCGCTTTACAGCAGTACGATTCTGCGCGCGGACAACGACAAAGCGATGCCGCCCAAAGGCGAACGGCTGATGAAGGAACAAACGGAGAAGCTTCGGCTCTGGATCGAGCAAGGCGCGACTTGGCCGGAATCGGAAGTGCTTAAGACCGCGCATAAGGTCGATTTCGTGAAAGAGGTTCAGCCCATTCTTGAGTTTAATTGCGTAGCATGCCATCGCGATGGGCATGATAAGGGCAAGCTGCGCCTGGAGACCCGTGACCATGCCATTAAAGGCGGCGAAAAAGGGCCGGGCATCGTGCCGTTCGAGAGCGGGAAAAGCCCGGTTTATACCAACACGGCCCTTCCGCCGGACAATGACGATTTAATGCCGCCGGCGAATAAAGGCGGTCCCCTCAAAAAGGATCAAATCCTAACGCTCAAAGAATGGATCGATCAGGGCGCGTATTGGCCGCCGACCGTCACTCTGGAACCGAAGAAAGTCGAGGAAGGCGTGAAGGACGACACTCAGCTCGTTGAAGCCATTCACGATAAGATCGAGGCCAGCATGGAAGCAAAAGACCCGGCGGAAATGAAGCCTTACAAAATGACCATTCCGGGAACGGATGTGAGTTTTGAAATGGCGCCGATTCCGGGCGGTGAGTTCGTCATGGGCAGCCCCGAAAATGAGCCGGGACATAAGCCGGACGAGAGCCCACAGCACAAGGTGAAGATTGATCCATTCTGGATGGGCAAGTGCGAGATTACATGGAACGAATACGAGCTTTTCATGTTCCCGGAAGAGGAGAAGAAAAAGCGCGTGATGAGGAAGAGTGATCCTTCCATTCATGTCCTGGCGGACGCGGTTTCACGTCCGACCACCCCTTATGTCGAAATGAGCTTTGGGATGGGGAAGGATGGTTATCCGGCGATCAGCATGACGCAGCACGCGGCCAACACGTATTGCAAATGGCTGAGCGCGAAACTCAGTCAATTTTATCGGCTGCCCACCGAAGCGGAGTGGGAATATGCGTGCCGCGCGGGCACGACCACGGCTTATTCGTTTGGTGATGATCCTTCGAAGCTGGGCGAGTTCGCCTGGTACGCGGAGAACAGCAGTTCCAAATATCAGAAGGTTGGCAAAAAGAAGCCGAATCCCTGGGGACTTTACGATATGCACGGAAATGTTCTCGAGTGGTGCCTGGATCAATATGATCCGGATGCTTACAAGGCCTTCGTCGGCGCGACGGCGGACAATCCCTGGTCGCAAGCCACGAAGCCGTATCCACACTCCGCGCGCGGTGGCTCCTGGGATGACGATCCGGCTGGGTTGCGCAGCGCCGCGCGCCGGGGTTCAAGCCCGCAATGGAAAATGCAGGACCCGCAACTTCCGAAGAGCATCTGGTACCACACGGACGCCCAGTTCCTCGGCTTCCGCATCATTCGTCCGTTCAAAGTTCCGCCCGCGGAAAACCTGAGTAAATATTGGACGAGCGGGGTGGAGAGGGATTGATTTTGGGCCGGATAATAATGCCGAAGCAGTCGAATATTTCGCACTCGAATACTGGACTTGAACCGACCGATTACGCCCGGCGGAAGTACGGGGTTACTGCCGCCGAGTTGGCGCGTTTCGAGCGCGCAGCCAGGCAGGCACGAATATCTTCACTGGTGAGTTCCGGGAAATCGCTGAGCACTTCGGATTCCGACATCCCCTCGACAAGATAGCCGAGGACATCCGCGACGGTAATTCGCAGGCCTCGAATACACGGCTGACCGCTGCGCTTTCCCTCTTCGATTGTAATGACGCCGCGATAATCCACACCTCAAAGCTGCCATTCCGGGCGCGTCCACTCAAGACACTTCGGCTTTACGGCTTTTCTTAAGAATCCTAAAAAAGGCATTCTCACCGCGACGCGGTCCGGTTGTTGCCCACATCCAACACAAATTCGACCGTCGTTCCACGATTCGCTTGAACCTCGATTGGCAGGGTCTCATCACCGGCTTTGCGGTGATGGACTTCGATCTTGTACCTCCCGGGAGGAACATTCGGCATCACGAATTCTCCATTGCGATCGGTGACGGCGAAGAAGGGATGCTCGATCACCGAGACATAAGCGACCTCCCATGGATGCGCGTCGCATTTAAAACGAACAAACGGTTCCGGCTGCTTCAGGTCAATTTCGGGGGGGCGATCTCCTGGCGGTGGCGGAAAATTGAACTCACCATTGGATTCGCTTGTGACGTGGAGTCTGTGGAGAGTCTTGTCCCGATTCTGGACCACGACTCTTTGACCGAGCTGAATTGCGGAAATGTAGGGTTCGAACTGGCAGTTGGTTTCGGCCAAAATCATTGGTCCCTTCGGCTTCGGCCGGTCTTTTGTTGGCACGCCGTCCGTCAGCACCACCAGGACATCCGCGAGGCCGTGGTCTTTTCCGGTAAGATAGAAGCGTGTTTTCGGCGGGCTTTTGTACTGCGCCGCGCACCACGGATCCATCGGCAGGATTCGTTCGGGCGGCGGGGCGCCGCGCAAACGGACTCGGCCGGAGATCCGGCCCGTGCCGCTGACCGTTGCAACAACCGCAGTGGGGACGGCTGCCACCGGAAGAACCACCGGCTCGACGTGTGGAATCACCGGTTCCTGAGCCGCGACGATTTCTGGCTCCCTTTGTTCCAGCGGCATTTCGGCCGGCGGAACTTCAGCAGGTTGGGCAGAAAGAGGCTCCTGTTCTCTTGGCCAGCCCGGCGGCCTCAACCGCTGAAAGGTTTGCGGTCTCGGTGGCGGCGGGCTGGCAGGATTCTCCGCGAAGCCCTCCCTGGATTCCTCCGGCGTTTGCCGCCCGACTTTGCCCCGCGTGGCCATAAAGATGACCGACATGCAGACCACGCCGAGCGTAAATGCCGCCAGGTAACCGAGCACCGTCCGCGCTGGATCTTTCATACAGTGATTAAATCAGAATAACCGCCGAACCAGAATAGTTTCGACCAGAAAAAAAGCTGCCGGGCGCTTTTGCGGCACAAAAGTGCAAGAATTGGATTCTTTGAGGCCGACCGCAAGTAAGGAGACTTATCTATGGTTGCATGTGCTCCCAAACGCGCAGTTGCAACCGATTTTCAGCGTCCCTATCGTAAGATTATACGAGACGGGGCTGAAGCTCGGTGGGATCGTAAAATCGTTTGCGAGCCGCACTTGTTTCAGATAAGTAAAGTCCCTAACAACACTGAACAAGAACGCATGAACATTTCGAACCGACCCAACGCCTTGCCGCTGAGCGCGCGCCGAGGTTTTACCCTGATTGAGCTGCTCGTGGTTATTGCGATCATCGCGATTCTGGCCAGCTTGCTTCTGCCTGCTCTGGCAAAAGCCAAGACCAAGGCGCAGGGCATCCTCTGCATGAACAATGGCAAGCAACTGATGCTTGGCTGGAATCTGTACTCGGGTGACTACAATGACGCAATTTGCCGGACTGGCGGACTTGATTCTCTGGTGGCCAATACTTCTCCCACCAAAAATTATCCTCTAAACCAGTGGTGCATGGGAACAATGGATCAGGCGCCCAGTTGGACCAATTACGTTCTTATTCAGGATTCGCTGCTGTACAAGTACGTGAACAATTTGGAGGTTTACAAATGCCCCGCGGATATCGCCTCCACCAAAGGACCCTATAACGCCAGCGGGATCAAAAAGGTGCGAAGCCAGTCAATGAACTGTTGGCTGAACCCAATCAATGTTCGAACTGCGAACTCAACCGCAGCGGCAAACCCGATAACAAACTTTCGCAAAGTTTCCGACATTAGCAGGGCCTCGGAGACCTGGGTAACCATTGATGA
>DASYTB010000204.1:0-8287 GCA_036002705.1 Verrucomicrobiia bacterium | reverse complement strand
GGCTCTCCGGTATTCGAATAAAGCCGACTGCCGAGCGTAAAATGGTCCATTCCGATTTCCGATTGGTGGCGCTCGCGGGTGCCCTGGGGTTTTCCATTCAAAAAGACAGAAACCCCTTGCGGCCCGGCCTCGCACCGAATGGCGGCCACATGCCAGCCGCCAAAGCTCAGCGGTGCCGATTTCAAAAGCTGGGAAGCGCCGCCAAATCCAGCGCCTTCAACGTTCAGAAAACTAAACTGCGGCGTTGGAGAAGGACCGAGATCACAGTTGATGCCAGACGTGTAATCATTTTGACCCGTGCGGCTCAGACTAAAAAGGCCAGGGAACATCCCCGCGTTTGAGTGTGGCGCAGCCACGATAAAGGCCGTTACAGAAGGAAACTTTTTATTCAGATCTGAAACCGCCAAAGCGTCATCCACCCCGTCAAAAGCCAAAAAGGAGCAATCGAGCTCCTGCCGAAATTTTGGCCGTGAACTTCGCTGAAGTTGAGTCAAATGGCGGTCATGCCCGGAGCCGTCCAATAATTCGGCCACCAGGTTGCCAGAGCCAAGCGGTGGCAAGCCAGGCACGTTACGGCGCAAAGTATTCTGATTCGCGCAGTCGAACCAAAGCTCCAATCCATTCGTAACGCTCAACCCGCCGTCCCTCGCGAGCTCGACCGCGCGCGTAAAGCCAGTCAGCAGAACCAGAGAAAAACAGGCGAGAATTTTGATCATTGCTCGGCTCCCGTAATATCTATAGTCAAATTGTTTCTTGAGACATTACACTAAAATGATCTCCAAGCTCAGCTTTATTACGCGATTCATATCTCTCTTTTGGCTTGCCCCGCTCACTTCAATGGGCGCAGTGGCCATCCCTCCTTCCGATTTCCTCGACAGCATCGGCACGATGTCAGGCGGCTCGCGACTTTCGACTTAGCGCAAAAAATCCCAAAGGGTTTCACCCGCTGGCCAACGTGCCTCGCCGAAGTAGCGCGCCCGCCGAAGTGAAATCCCGCCACCCCATGCGTTTTTCGGGGAGCTCCATTAAAGCCAATTCGATCTGAGACACTAAGCTTCGAGAAAGAATGTTATGAAACGAAATCTGCTAAGACAGGAGATCGGAAGGATCTAAGAGAGACCGAAGAAGGCGAGCAAAACTCAATCGGCAATGAGCTGTATGAGCTCTTTCTCGATGAGTTGGCTGATATTTAAAACGCGGAGCAACAACTCATCAAGGCCCTGCCAAAAATGGCCAAGGCCGCCGAAAGCGATGAATTGAGTGAGCCTTTGAAGCGCACCTGACGGAAACCGAACGGCACGTGTCACGGCTCGATGGAGTAAGTAAATTCGCGGAAGAGCGCCAGAGCAAGGTGCTCCCACCGCTTTGTCTTTTTCGGTTTGACGACGGTACGCCGTTGTCCATGATTGGGAAAACAACGAATATCCTTATGGGAAAAATCGGCTTTCGTCCGCACTCGACAGTTGTACCCAAGTCCGACGGTCAGTCGTTGCCCGGTACCGTGCGTCAGCAGATGGAGGGGAAATTTGGGACGGACTTTTCCGCAGTTCGAGTTCACTCTGGCACGCATGTCTCCGGGATCGGTGCAACCTCTTATACGACCGGAAACGACATTCATTTTGCACCGGGCCAATACCAGCCTCATACGGACAAAGGTAAAGAGTTGTTGAGTCATGAGCTGACGCACGTCGTTCAACAGAGGCAGGCGACTGCACCACCAACGCTCGCGAAGAGCCTCCTGGCCATCTAATGAAAGCTCGGAGATTCTTCGGAGAGCCAAATCGAAAGCCTGGCAGAGGAAAGAGACCGAGCGGATGCACCGCGGCCACCCGCACTGAACCGCGACGAGTTTGTGGCGCGCAGCGGGATGAATGGATGAGTGGTTAAACTGGAGCGCCGAGATCAATCCAGCGGAACAACGCGGTAGAACCTCTGGCCGGAGGTTTGCAATGGCTCCGAAAAGGTGACTCTGCCATTCGCTGCGGTCTGAGTTTCCGCCGGTTCCCAGGAGGTCAGATCGGTGGAACGCTCGATTCGGTAGGCGGTGCCGTCGTTGGCCAGGAACTGCAATTCGAACCGGCCCGCGCGAACGGCGGGCGAGAGAATGGCGAGCGGCGCGATAGTGATGGTGACGGGCAGCGAAGTGAGCGCGAGATTGCCGAAATCGGTCGCGCGACCGGTGATAATATGCGTGCCGAGGGCGGGACGGACCCAATCCCAGACATACGGGGATGCGGTCACCTGGCCAAGCTTTATGCCGTCAGCGAAGAATTCGACACGGGCGAGGTCGTTATCCGGATCGCTGGCGTCGGCTTCGAGGCGCAGTTTGCCCGGCTGGTAGTAGGCCGCGCCGGCGACCGGCACGCGCAAGGCTACCAGCGGGGCGCGCGGCGGGGGCGCAGGCGGAAACAGAGCCGTGGCCGGGATGACCTGGCGCGGCTGGGAGGGGCTGGACCATTCGAGGCGCGCCACTGCGCTGCCTCCATTCTCATACATCTCCATTTTAATATCGTAGAGCCGCCCAGCGGTGAGGCCGATCGTAAAGCTATAAACCGTGGCGCCTTGATCGATCCACTTATCGACGTAGAGATTGTTCGTCATCCAAAAGCGGACGCCGTCATCCGCGGTGACGTAGATAGAATAGGTTTCGCTGAAGGCGGGCTGGAGCTGGCCAGTCCAGCGCGCGGTGAAGGTATCCGGGTCGATCAGCGGATCGGGCGAGCCGATGCCCCAATCGAAATCGACGGTGCTGTCGAGGCGCGTGAGCTTTTTATTGTTGAAATCGATGGTGTCGAAATATTCCGCCAAAAGACCATTCGCGCCGGCGCCAATGACCGCGAGCGTCACGGGCCTGGACCGTCCGGTAAGGCCGGCGGAATCGGTCGCGAAGGCCACGAGATCGAATGAGCCGCCCTGATCGACGGGCCAATCGATACTAAAAGGCGGCGTCCCGCTTTCACCGATTTTCGTTTCGCCGGAATAATACTGGATGCCGGTAATGGCGCCGTTGGTCGAGCTGGCGGCCGCGCTGAGGCGAACGGCGGTGGGCGCGTAGGCGAGACCGCCGTTTGTGGGAGCGGTGATCGTAACGCTCGGCGGCGCCGCGAGGGTGTTGATCCATGCGGCGAGCGCGACGACGGCGTTTTTATCGACCGTGTTTTTGGCCAGTGGCGGCATTTTGTAAAGCTCGGTGGCGGTACTAGTCCGCTTGTACATGATAGAATGAAGAACATCCTGCGGGGCGACATTCTGCGCGCCGGGAATGCCGAGATTGTTTTCCACGGTCCCAGCCACAATGTTGGCGAGCCCCAACGGCGTCTCGATCCGCGCGTCCCAACTCGCGCGAACACCGCCCGGGCGGTGGCAATGGGAACAATTCGCGTCGAGATAGGAACGGACGCGGAATTCGAGGCTGGCCATTTCGTTCGTGATCGGGACAAGGTGCAACATCTCTCCAATGGCGGACTCGTCCACGGCTGGGTCGAAATAGCCCACGTGATTGAGGGCGCGAATTTGATTATCGGTCTGGCCGGTTTCCGGGAAGAGAATCTCGACATTGCTTTGGCGGGTCTTCACGCCCAGCACGCCGCCCGCAGCGCGGGTGTGGCAACTGAGGCAATCCTGGCGGCTGGGAAAAGACCAGCGTTGCACGCGCGTCGCGGGAAAATGAAAGCGCGCGGTCGCCAGAACTCCACTGGCGTTGTGCGCGGTGACGGCCAGCCCGAGGTAAATCGTGGCGGGCAGCGCGAGTGTTTTATTTGCGTAAGCCTGCCATAATTCCCCATCGCCGCTGCTATAGGCCGTGAAACTGTTTCCTTCCCGTTTCAGGCGCAGCCATCCATACGGATAACTGATGAGTGGCTGCGGGGCGGCGGGATAAATGGCGGTCGCGCTGCCACCCGGGGCATCGCGGAATTGGAACTCGTAGCCTCCATCGTTGTCATTCCTGCCGCCGTTACTCGAAAAAACGAGCGCGAGAATATGGCGTGCGTTCGCTGCGAGCGAATCGCGAACCATGAGGCCGGCTTTGGTGTAGAGATCCGTGGGAGTGAGCGATTCGACCCGCGCGATCAGATCGAAATCGCCGGTGCGTTCTTCATAAGCCCAGCGAAACTGGTCCGCCGTGCCCCAAATGTCCGCGCCGCCACCCTGAATCTCGAAGCCGTCCGGCAGGACGGTGGTCGAGCCCGCCGCCGGATTTCCCACGTCCGCGCTGGTGAGTGGGCCGGTCTGCGGCCGCAGCGTGATGGGAATGTCCTCCGTCATCGCGCCATTCAAAATCTCCGCATCCGAATAATCGGGCCGCCACTTGTAACTCGCGCCATAAACGTAGCCGTTCGTATCGCGCACGAGCAGGCGCGTTTCGAGACGGCGAACCACCGCAGGATTGGTTTCATTGATCGGCAGGTCAAAATGTTTTAGCCAGACCGAACCCTCGGGAAAGGTCCATTCGCCGGTGGAACTGAAGCCAATTTTCTGCCCGTCCGGAATGCCCATCCAGCGAGTCTTCAGCGCGCCATCGCTCCAGAGCGGCGAATTCACCGTGTAATGAACAAAACCGGCTGAAGGCCGGAGCGAGGCGAGGTCTTTGAAGGCACCGGTTTCCGAGAGCAATGAGGGCATTTGCGCCGCGGGGGTTCCGCCACGCGCGAGCTTGAAGATTCTTCCGCCGACGCTGCTGAGCTGGCACAAATACAATTCGTTATCCTGGTCGTAGCCGAACGAGGAAAGTCCGATGTAATCATTGCCCGCGTTCGGTCCTGGGCCGCGCGGAACGGTGCAAAGGAGCTGGCGCGAGGGCGGTGTAGTCGATTCGTCGAGCACCCAGACGACGTTCGCGATATTATCGCCGAAGATGTATTTCCCCCCAAGATCGGCGGCGAATTCCCGCCCGCGATAAACGTATCCGCCAATAATCGCCGCGCCCTCGCTATGCGAATAGTCAAGGACGGGCGGGCGATCGATGCCAATGTAGGGCGGAGTGAGGTTGCCATGTTTCCCCTCGATTTTGCTCCACTGGAAATTCAGTCCGGGAGGATCGTTGGGCTCGATGATGTCGAGTTCCTCGAACGAGATATCGCCCACGTCGCCGATGAAAATCCGGCCGCTCGGAGGGTCGATCGTCATCCGGTGCGGACTGCGCAGCCCGAGCGCAAAAAACTCCTCGAGCACACCGGGCTGGCCGACGAACGGGTTGTCGTTCGGGATATAATAATTGGCCGTACTGCTGCCGGCAGGTAGCGGCTGCTTCGGGATGGGATGACTAATCGTTCCGCCGCGCTGATCGACATCAATGCGGATGATCGCCGAGTGCAGGCTGTAATTGATGCGCTGATCATTCACCCCGCGGTTGTCGTCGCCATTGGTGAGATAAAGAAAGCCGTTCTTCGGATGAAAAAACATTCCGCCGCCGTTGTGCCAGACCGTTTCGGAGACCTGATCTATGAAAACGGTCGCAGACCCTGGAATCGTAACTCCGTTTTGATCCAGGGTGTAGCGTTCGAGTCGATCGTGATTGGGCGTATCGGTGGGAGGACGCATGGTCGCACTTCCCTTCACGGTCCCGATTGCGTAGGTATAATAAATAAAAAGGTAGCGGTTGGTGGCAAAACCGGGGTGGAAGGCGATCCCCATCAGGCCGGAATCATCCCAGCCCTGGGTTTGGTTCGAGATGTCGAGAACGAGGGTTTTATTGGAAGTGCTCTTATCATTGGCAAACTGATAAATGCGGCCTTCCCGTTCCCAGACCACGAGATTCGACGTGCTCGGGACGGGCAATAAACCCATCGGGTTCAGGAAGGTCAGGTTCGGAAAAGCGACCACGGCGGACCATGTGCCGGAAAAAGTCGGCGCGCTCGCCGGTAGCTGTCCGTCGTTAAATGCGTTGAAGGAAGGGCGCCCCACCAAACCGTAAGGCACGTTGGTGCCTCGCGCGGAGAGGAGCCAGCAAAGCACGCCGAGAAAGAAAGCGGTAAAAATGCGCCTTATAAGATAGACTGAACGAAAATGATGAAAAATCGGTTTTCCGGGACCGACCGTGCTGAGCGCTCCGGGAGCAAGGGAGAATTGGTTTTCGGGTTTCCCAAGCATGCCGCGATGATAGCAGCTTGGCGGCTGGATTGGTCAACCTTGATTTTCGGCGCGTTGCGTGTAATGGGTGCCGCCTTCAGTTGGTAAGTGCGCCAAGTCCGTGAAGCGCGCCCCTTGGCCTCTCGAAGCGGCTTGGAAAACGCTTCCGTCTCGGCCACACTTAAGCGTTAATGAATGCCAAAGAACCCCACTTATGCATTCAACGAGCTCCGTTCATCGTGGCTGATCCGAAGATCTGTCATGGGCGGCGACTCACAGGAGGCCGCATCATGGCTCGGCTTATTCTTCAACAAATCGAGCGCAGGATTTCGTGGGATAGGATAGCCAGGGAATGGGACGGACGAGTCACCGCCCCGGCCATCGCGGAGACCATTGCGCTTTCACATCTGATCGAAAAGGACAAAACATTCCGCTCCGGTGTCAGCCAATCCAAAGGCCGAACAATTTGATGACTTTTTCGCCGATCCGACGGCGTCGTTCATACACGATGGTGCCACGATACCTTACCAACCCCGATTTGCGTGCGAGGAATAATACGTCGCACCGGCAGAGCGTCTCCCAATCGAGGCTGTCTTCTGCATTGAGCAGGACTTCATGGATTTCCGGCCTGCGGGGAACGATGAGGTCGGGCGCTCCTCTTGAGCCGTTTTCCAGCGAGCAGCTCGCGATTGTTGTTTACACCGTGGGACTTCCTGACATGGTTTGCCCCAACGGCAGAAAAGCCGAAATCGCAGGAGAAGTAACTTATGGGAGATCGATCACCAAAATCAGTTCAGAAGCAGGCAAAGCAGAAGCAAGACAAAAATGCCAGCGCCAACCAGAAGAAGCAACAATCTATCGCCGCCAAGCAATCCCCGAAAAAGTAAACGACCGAGTAAGATCGGCGCGGCCTCGGTTATGGCGTTCAGGCAGCGTGACTTCCCGTGGCACGACTCCAGGGATGTGAACCCACGCGTCAGCACTGAAGTAGAGTAGGTGGGCAAGAGCATGAGGGATTGAATCGACCGCGTTGTCAGTTCCCGATGTTTCCTTGCGCCGCCCCTGCATCGAACCGGACAGGCGGTTTTTCCGCATCCGGCTCTCCGCCCACGCTGTGATGCCGCCAGAACGATGAGCCTTCATCCACGGGACAGAGACTGGGCTTTCTTCTGGTGTTTTCCCTTTCGACACTCATTCGATGTCGTACATCTATCATTGCGGCCTGCCTGTCCAATCGACGCCCTGCGTACGCTCTCACCTCACGGTTACGACGCGGACACCGTTTTCCGCCGTGAACAGTCTAATTTGGCGGGTAGGACTCTCACCCACACTGACGCCAGCTTTCACGTAGGGATTGCTATTCCTCCGAGCGGGTCGAACTGACCCGATTGCGTTCCAACTGAAGCGGGTCGAGAAATTCCTTCATTGCGACTTCGCTGGCGGGCCGATTATCCTTTTCGGCGGCGGAGTCGGAATTATCTTGAAGACCGTTGGGGGGAATGGGCGGTGTCGCTGCTGGAGACTCCGAAGTCGCGGGTGGAAGTGTGCCTGACGGGAGCTGAAGCGTCAGGTAGGTGAGTGGTCCAAATTGATAAGCTACTATGGCTCCGCTCGGTTTGCCGGCCGGCGTTTTGCACGGGTCGTAGGCGGCGATGCGGAAGAAACGCCAGCCATTCCGGTCCCAGGAAAGATTTCCTATAAATCGCTTTTGCCCCGAGGGAAGGGCGACAGCAAGGAAACAAGAAAGAACCATGGCGAAGGCGCATAATCCCGCGAATGGTCTCGACAATCGATGCAACGGTAGAAACCGCATAAGCGCGGCGTCAGATTACAACGCTGTTCCTCACTGCGCAACGAGGGCGAGTCGCGCAGAGAAAGCTTGGGTGATGTTCAGGACTCAAGGGCCCGCAAAAGCCCCGAGAGGGAAATACTCTAGTTTCACAGCTCGCTTGCTGGCGTCTGGAAAGCGACGAGTCTGTTGTTTTGGCGGTCTAAGCTTGGTCTAAGCCGGCTTATAAAAAATCACTCAATGTGTGCGAAACATGGCTCCCGTTGCCGAACTCAAAAGATCGTTTTTGGCAAAGTGAAGTGCTCCCCAAAAATCCGACCAGTGGCTTAAATAGGAAGCACACTGGTGACCTGCTTCCCGAAAACTGGACAAACGGCGGTTAGAGGGATTTGACTGGTGAGGTCCGAAAAGAAAGGACCGAACCGTGAA